>JAFATZ010000094.1 GCA_019243675.1 Ktedonobacteraceae bacterium
GCAACGGTACGCACGCATCGGAAGCATATCTATGAGAAATTAGGCGTTCATAACGAACGTGATCTTCCCCTCGCAGCTTACCAAGCGCATCTTTTCTCCATCCTTGATGAATCCAATACTGATGCTCCATCACCTCCAGTTAGTCGCAGTACCGACGAGGGTACCCACACCTTGTGATATGAAAAAGAGGTCTTCACTTTGATGCTCGTGGTCTGAATTGCTATGTTTTTCTGTGAGATGAAAACCCACAAAAAAACATAGCAATTCATTTTCTTGACTTTTGGCACCTTTCCTAGTATACTTTTGACTAGATGGTAATTGTGACCAAATGTAACCAAATGGCTGGTTCCAAGGAAGGAGCGTGACAATTGCCAAATCAGCACCATAAGGATAGCGGTCCACTAAGGCGTCGATCAAAGCAGCAGGAGCGTGCTGAGCAAATTTTAGAGGCCGCTGCTGCACTGATAGTACGTTGGGGATATAGCAAGACCACGCTTGATGATATCGCTAGGCAGGTGGGGGTAGCCAAAGGGACGATCTACCTGCACTGGAAGTCGCGAGAAGACCTATTTCTAGCTCTGCTCATGCGCGAGGAGTTGAAGTTGCTAGAAGATACCAAGCAGCGTATTGCTCATGATCCCGGAGGCCTCACATTCCACGGCTACCTAAAAAACTATACGCTCGCCTTCATGAAGAGTCCTCTGATGAAGGCTCTGCTGCTCAATGATACCGAGATACTCGGTACCCTGGTAAGCAGAACGCAAAGTAGCGCAACTTTTACAGAACTTATAGCAAATAACAGGCTGTTTCTTGAGGTCTTACGTACTCATAGCGTTGCAACTACTGACATTGATATTCGCGAACAAATCTATATCCTGAGCGCCATCTGGATGGGCTTTTTACTGATTGATCCCTGGATGCCAGACGAGTACAAGTTTTCTGACGAAGCAGCCGCAGATATGCTAGCCGAGACGGTGGAACGTGTGCTTGCACCACACTATCCTCCTACTGAGGAGGCAGTCGACGCTGGCACATCGCAAGAAGTAGCCGAGGCGCTCACCCGATATATAGATCAGGAAGTAAACACTCTAAAAGAGATGCAAAAAGTGGTGCAGGTATAATGACCTGCGAGTTGATTTGCCACTGTGTTCCATCTTATCCCTAGGAAGGAGGAGGAAAGATGTCTCAAGATAGCGGTAAGTATACGTTCATGAACGTGACTCCCTGCTTAGATGAAGAAGAGGGCACAGTCGACTTCGTGAAGATGACCGAAGCTGACGAAATCGCGGAGAAGATGTTAGACGCTATTAACTATCTAGATCCTTCAACGTTTCCGACTCAGGAGGAGATTGAAGACACGCTCAGGCAGATCGAGAATATCTACAGGAGATGACTGCTCTTGTACTTTCTCACAGCAATCTCCTGGAACGGCAAAATTGCTTTCACCGCAATGCAACTTGGCGAGCATACGAAAGTACGGCCTAGTGAGCAGATGTTTGCAACCTAGGTCTATCTTGCTCGTGATAAATTCCCCTACATCTGAACATCCACGATAAAAAGGACAAAAGTTCTACACCCTCCAGTGTAGAAACCTTCTAGAAAAATCCCCTTGACAGGCCATGACGTATCCATGTAGTTTCGTGTATTCTTCTCAATGGAGAGCACGAACAACTGATGTCAAATCCTACTCGTATACGGCGAAAGTGATCACTGGGGTTTGATGGATACGTTCCCTCTGTGAGCGTAGGTCATAAAGCTGATAGGTTATACCATGAAGCTTTTGACTAAGCTTGGTGAATGGCGACTCTGCCTATTCTATCATTCTTGGCTCACGATGTAGCCTTGAGGGTCTTTAATTTCTCTCGAAAGGAGATCAAACAATGCGTCGTATTCTTGCCCTGCAAATGCTCAGTTCTGGTCGCCAGAGCGATCCCACTGTTGCAGCATCGAACGGTTTCTCGAATATTAGCCTTGCTGCTAGCTGTGCTAATTCTGGTCTTAGCGCTCTGGGCTGTCACGGCTAATAGCGGACTTGTCCGCGAAGTCTAAGTCTTAGAAACTGTCTGAAAAGCTATCTCTCATGCCTCCGCAAGCGGCATGAGGAACGACGATTAAGTACGTTTTCAGACAGTTTCTTAGAGTCAGTTCTCTCGAAAGGAGATCAAACAGTGCGTCGTATTCTTGCCCTGCAAATGCTCAGTTCTGGTCGCCAGAGCGACCCCACTGTCGCGAATGGTTTCTCGAATATTAGCCTTGCTGCTAGCTGTGCTAATTCTGGTCTTAGCGCTCTGGGCTGTCACGGCTAACGTACGTCTTCACTTGAACCTTTGCCAAGGGGTACCGGGTCCTCTGCTCTTTAGGAATGAGCAGGCTTAACTTAAGGATACTCTATACGGGTCCAAATGTCAACAGGCAGTGTTCATCAAAAGAGCAGAAGACTCGGGTTACTTTGTGTGTACCTGCTATTAAGTGTCGGAAAAAAAGTCCCTCTAAGCTCAGCATAATTATGATTTGTCTAGTAACATAGGAGGTATGCCCTGTGCAGCCCAATCAAGGTCTTCATCAACTCTTCTTCCTTTTTGATCCTGAGTGGTACGAGTCACTAGACCACTATCAGCCCAACGACGAGCTCCTTCGGATTGTTCGCACCATTATTCCCCCGACTTGGCGACTTGTGAGGAGCAGCCAATGGTTTAATTTGTATCCGGCTGAGGTCAAGCTTCCTAGACAAGGATGGAAGATACATGTCTCTGCTACTCCGGCTAATTGCGAGGATGTGCTCCGTAAGACTGTTGCTGTCTGCGCTGAAAGGGAAACGCCGTTTAAGTTCTGTCTAGATCGGCGTCTCGCCTCTCTCTCAGGGTCCAAGATCTATCCCAGAGAAGCGAGCGGTAAGTTCATGACGATTTATCCGCTGAGTGACCAACAGTTTCACGAGATGATAGAGGTGCTCTATGTGGCTCTGCAGGGCTTCGTTGGGCCTTATGTTCTCTCTGATAGACGGTATAAGGATTCACAGGTGGTCTACTATCGATACGGGGGGATGGATGGGTTTAGTGTCCTCTCCTCTCAGGGGGGTCGAGCGTATATGCTGCTGTCTCCTGACGGAGAGCTCTTCCCGGACGTGCGTGCGCCCTACTGGAGTCCTCCTCCATGGGTCTCAGACCCATTCGAGGAGACAGACACTGATGAGTCTGAGCCAGTGCTCAAGGATGGCAGGTATCACATCGAGCAGTCGCTTGGGTTTTCGGTCACTGGTGGCATCTACCTTGCCACCGACTCTCATACCGGTAACTCTGTCGTGATCAAGGAGGCCAGGCCAGCTACCGAATTTGATGAGCACGGTCATGATGCTGTTCATCGGCTGCGCAAGGAATATCGGCTTCTGCAGAAACTTGCAGGTGTTGGCATCACACCTGCACCGATTGACTTGTTTCAAGATTGGGAACACCTGTTTCTTGTGGAGGAATATATTCCTGGCCCTAACCTGGGTCTGTTCGCGGCACGCTTCAATCCCCTCGTAAGGGTCTATCCTGGTGAAAAGGCAATGACGGCCTACGTTGACAAGTTGCGGAACATTTGGACCAATCTCGCTCTGGGGATGGCAGCTATGCACGACAGAGGCATCACCCATAGCGATTTTTCCCTTAGGAATGTACTCGTCAGAGATGTAGAGCAAGGGGATGTGCGGATTATAGACTTGGAAGCTGCATGGGAGGAAGGAGTCGATGCGCCTATTCAGATCGAAACGCCCGGATTTGCTAGCCCAACTCGAAGGGGGGCACCCCACAAGGAAGATGACGTCTATGCACTAGGCGCGATGATGTTAGGAACGTTGTTTCCGATCAACAGTCTCCTCAAAGTGGAGCCATCTGCAAAGCATGTGTTTATCGAGGCGACGGGAGCCGACTTAGGCTTATCGGAGCAGGTCCGACATGTCATAGAGAAGTGTATGAGTAACGAGGCTTCTGAGCGGCCCACTCTCCGTCAGGTTATAGAGGTTATTGAAAAATCCCCTGCCCAGCCTGCGGCGAGACCAACCGAAACTCCTGTTACTAGAGAAGAGCTACTCAAGGTCATCAGCGATACCACAGACTATATCCGCGCAAGTGCCAATTTCAAACGAGAAGACCGCTTGTTTCCCGCTGACCCTCTTGTCTTCCTCACTAATCCCCTCAGTATTACATATGGTGCCGTTGGCATTGCTTACGCTTTGAAGAGGATTGAGGGAGAGATTTCCAAATCGATTTTGGCCTGGATACTTTCGCATCCCACAGACCCGGACCACTACCCTCCCGGACTCTATGTGGGTTCGGCAGGCATAGCTTGGGGACTTTGGGAGTTGGGCTTGCAGGATGTTGCTGTACAAACCTTACACGCCGCTGCCAATCATCCACTCCTTTGGGATACAGCGGATGTCTTTTACGGAGCTTCTGGATATGGACTGACCTGCCTGCGCTTCTACCTAGCTACAGGAGATCACGTGTGGTTGGATCGGGCTGTGCAGGTTGGCGAGTGGTTGCTCGGCTCGAAGGTTGAGCAAGACGACCGAGGCTGCTGCTGGTCTGACAAAGAGGGGGCGGTGCGGCTGGATTATGCACGAGGAGTCAGTGGAATTGCACTCTACCTCTTATATCTTAGTCTTGTCACTGGAGAGCGGCAATTTCTGGAGACAGGCAAGCGTGCGCTAGCTTTCACGCTGGACCATCTAGGTACAGCAGAGGAAGGACATCTCACTGTCCCCCAGGGAACGGTCGGCTCTTTTGATAACGTCATTCTCCCCTACTGGTGGGGAGGGAGCGCAGGCGTCGCAACGACGCTCGTTCGCTTCTGGGCCTACACAAAGGATGTTGCATACCTCGATGTCCTCGAGCGTCTCGCGCCGCATACCTTTCAAAAGTACACGGTGTTTCCAGGCTTGTTCAGTGGCCTTGCCGGGTTGGGCAACGTTCTGCTGGATATCTATGATTTCACTGGGGAGGAGCGCTACGTGCATGAAGCCTATAGGGCTGCTAGCGGTGTATTGTTGCACAAAGTTGGTAGGCCGAAGGGAATTGCCTTCCCTGGGGAGCACTTGCTTCGCATCTCAACCGACTTCGGGACGGGATCAGCGGGCATTGCACTCTTCTTGCATCGGTTAGCATACCAGGAACAGCACAGAGGAGACTTCAATTTCACCTTGGACCAGTTCCTGCCGAGACATTCGGTTGCGGAGAATCAAGGTGCTGTCACGGCTGCCACTGCAAGCATCGTGGCTAGGTAGTCTCTTTTGTCGGCTTTTGTAGCGTAGGAAGGAGCGAAGCCGTGAGCCGTTTCGGTGTAAGTAAGATTCTTTGTGAGGAAGCTATGCAACAAGAGGGAGAGGCACATACTTCTCACCTAGGTGGGCCAGTCAAACTAGTCGAGAGAGGATGCAGCTCATTGCTCGCAGAACGTGCTCCGATTACTGAGCCTGTCATTACAGTCGATCGGCTTGTAAAGCGTTACAAGCGTGCAGAGAGCAATGCAGTCGACAACATCTCATTTAGCGTCGCGCCGGGAACGCTTTTTGCATTGCTTGGGCCAAATGGTGCGGGCAAGACGACGACTCTCTCGATTCTGACCACGATGCTCAATCCCACCTCTGGCAGCGTTATGGTGGCAGGGTACGACGTAGTGAAGCAAGCGAGTGCAGTACGTAAGCATGTAGGTATTATCTTCCAAAAGCCGAGCCTTGATCTCAGTCTGACTGGCGAAGAGAACGTCCGCTTTCATGCCACGCTCTACGGCCTCTACCCATTTCGCCCTAGTTACTCACTCATGCCCCGCGCCTACCGCGAACAGGTGCAGATGCTTGCTAAGATGCTTGGTCTCGAAGGTGACCTCTTCCGCCCCATCAAGAAATATTCAGGAGGCATGAAGCGCAAGCTAGAGGTTCTGCGTAGTCTACTGCATCGCCCCAAAGTGCTGTTTCTCGACGAGCCGACTTCTGGGCTTGATCCTAGCAGTCGTCGTAGCCTGTGGGAGTACCTAAGGCAGCTACGGTCACAGTCGGAGACGACGATCTTTCTTACCACTCACTACCTAGAGGAAGCCGAACAGGCTGACACGATCTGCATTCTGAATAAAGGCAGAGTCGCCTCTTACGGCACACCAGCACAGGTAAAATCTGACTTGATCGAAACATATCTGTTAATTGATGCGCAAAACCGCACTTGCTTGCGGACAGAGCTGACGCAGCTTGGCCTTGCGTTTGAAGAGACACCACTGTTCAAAATTCCGCTCAGTGAGTCCAGCGCTCATCAGGTGCTCAAGGCTATCGAGACACCGCTGACGGTAGTAGAGATGCATATGCCAACGCTGGAAGAAGCCTACCTTGAGATTGTGAGTGAGACCATATGACTAGAGCAACAAGAGAGATACATGCTATTCTCGCCATTGCCTACCGCGATGTATTAAAGTTTGTGCGTGAACCTTCCAGGTTTTTAGGGCCGCTAATCCTCTCGGTTGTCTTCGTTGGTATTCTGGGTGGCAGCTTCCAGTCGAACCTTGGCAGAAACCTTGGCTACAACTTCCTTGCCTTCGTCCTTACAGGTATGTTTGCACACACACTCTTCCAGTCTACCGCCTCTGGCATCAGTTCACTGATTGAGGACCGCGAGAAAGACTTTACCCAGGAGATTTTCATCTCGCCTATCTCACGCTACTCAATTGTCTTTGGTAAAATCCTGGGTGAGTCACTGGCGGCATTGCTCCAAGGGATCAGCGTCCTAGCCTTCGGCATCGTCATCGGGATACCCTTCACTGTAGTGAACCTGCTGGAAATGATACCGATTGCAATTGTCATCTGTCTACTGGGTGGTGCCTTTGGCTTGGCTGTGCTTTCGGGCTTTGGCAGCCAGCGTGCTGCGTCCCAGTTTGGGTCTTTCCTGATTTTCCCTCAGTTCTTCACTGCTGGTGTCTTTAGCCCCATTCGTCACCTGCCTTGGTATCTAGACTTTCTTTCGAAGATATCACCCCTACGTTATGCCGTTGATCTAGCACGAGGGGTATTCTACGCTGGGCAGGCGGAGTATGGACGCGTTGTACTCGCTGCGCCATTTGCTAACCTCACGATCATGATCGTCATGTGCTCCGTTTTCCTCTTTGTTGGAACTGTCGTCTTTGTGAGAAGCGAGCGCAACAAATAATTAGAATGCCCGTTTAGCTATCGGCTACGTTTCTATTGGCAGGTCTTGGCGTGTACCCCACTCGTTCCAAGACCCGTCATAATTGGTGAGTTTCGGGTAGCCTAACATCGCCAAACTGAAAAGCACGCTTGTGGCCGCCACGCCGCCATTGCAATAGGCTACTACACGTTTCTCAGGAGAAACTCCGGCAGCAGAAAAAACACGTGAAAGCTCTTCATTGCTACGGAATAGCCCTGTGTCACCGTCGACGACCTCTTCGCGAGGGATATTAAGCGCACCTGGAATATGCCCTCTTCGTCCATCACCGCGTGTGATCTCACCACTGTATTGACCTTGATCTCGTGCATCGACCAGCGTGGTATCTTGCTGGCCGAGCAGGGCTAGTACTTCTTCAGCGGAGGCGCGTAGTTGAGGTTGTGCTACGGCAGTGAAGATAGCGCGAGGATATGCCGGGATGGTAGTGCTCAACTGCCGATTCTCACGTTTCCACTTGGCTAGTCCCCCATTCAGGACCACCACCTGCTCATGACCGTAGTAGTTGAGTGCCCACCACAAACGTGTGGCAAACTGCGATGTCGGGTGAGCATCATAAGCGATGACTAGATGTTGATCGCCAATGCCAAGACGCTCCATGACCTCAGTAAAACGAGTAGCAGGCGCAATCTGGGCCTTTACAGCATCATCTGGGTCAACGATATCGCTACTCCAGTCGATGTAGAGTGCTCCAGGTATATGGTCATTCTTATAGTCATCGAATGCTCCGATGTACAGAGCATCCTGCACACCATCACACTCAATCGTACGCACGTAGCCCCGCATGTCAACGATGCGTACATGCGGGTCGTTCAGGTGTTCAGCGAGCCAGGAAGTTTCTACTAAAAAGCGACTGCGATCTTCTTGTGTTTTTACGTTATTCGTATCCATTCTCGATCTCTCTTCCTACAACTGGTTCGGGTGAAGCTTAGCCAAACAGTCTATTAGCTTGTGGATTGTCTGTTTTGACAAAGTAGGCGGGAGCCCCGAAGAGTTGCATGGGAATAACCCGCTCGATACGCATTGTTTCGTTAGGCGTTTGCGTTGTGATGTAACGTTGTACCATCAATCCGAGAGGTCGTGCCAAGACAAGAGCAGCAGTTGAAGCAAGAATGGCGTTGTTAGCGGTCCTGTAAGGACGGCGTAACCTGCCCACTGCCATAGCAGACAACCCGCTAAGCATACCAGCTACGGCGAGATTGGTGCCACAACGCTCGTGTACCGCTAGCTCTGGCTGTGTCGTGCGCAGTAGCTGCAATGCCTCTTGTGCTGTAGGCAGCACTGCCTCCTCGGGCACCTCACCGAACACGAAGAAGCCCACTGCGAAGGAGATGCCCGAGAAGCGCACATCGGGGTATTTTTGAGCAAGTAAAACAATTGTCGCATGCTCAAGTGCATGATTCTGTCTGACAGCGGGTCCCAGCAACATCTGCTGTGCGGCAGCACTAAAAGGATTTATAGACATCGTCTTCCTCTTTCTTCGCGCCTTCGGCGCTCGTGGTTTGCAGGATAGAGGGCAAACTGAAAGTTTGCTCTCTATCCTGCAATTAGCTTCAAGGGCCGTATGTTACGTTAAATACGGCAACCTCATCACCAAAATGAATGACATCACCGTCATGTAATACTACGGGCTGATAGATGCGCATGTTGTTCACGAGAGTACCATTGGCACTCTGTAGATCCTCTAGATACCAATGTCCGTTATCAAACCAGAGACGTGCGTGACGGCGCGACACCGTTCGTCCAGCAATGATGAAATCGTTGCCATTGGTACGCCCGATAGTGGTCACCTGCTGATGAAAGCGGTATGAGCGCCCAGCCATAGGCCCATTCTGCATAGAGAGGCGCGCAAGAACTGCTTTGCCATTAGGTCCTAGATAACGGTCGTAGTCAGCGCGGCTATTGGCTAAGTCATCGCCGCACGTCGTACAATAAAGCCGCGTGCTGGGATTGCGTGCTCCACAGCGGAAGCACGTTAAGGTCACTACTGGTTGCACAACACTTGCCTGACTATCATACACAGTGGACTGTTCTTTTACAGCGCCACCTTTTAGATCGGGTCGTGGTGTGATTGCTGAGGCTCCTGCGTGCCATTGCCGTGGTATTGACAGGTTTGAAGCAGTTGAGGCATGGGTGAGTGCATCTATTAACACCTCTGTCGATTGATAGCGATCTTTTGGCTGCTTGGCTGCCATTTGCAAGACGACTTTTATCACAGCATCGGGCACACCTTCGGCTTGTAAGCGCTCAACGGGCAGAGGCTCGTTGAGATGCTTCATCGTAAGACTGAGCAGGTTCTCTGCTGTAAAAGGCACTCGACCTGTCAGGCAGTGAAACAGCACGATGCCCAGTGAGTAAATATCGCTGCGACGATCCACTGCCTGGCCAGTACTTTGTTCGGGAGAGATATATTGTGGCGTGCCTATGCCGGTACCAACACGTGTAAGGTTTGTGCTCTCTTCAAGAATTTTTGCAATGCCGAAGTCCGAGAGTAATAGGCGTCCATCCTTGCGCAATAACATATTGGCTGGCTTGACATCGCGATGGATAATGCCATTGCGATGGGCACAGTTGAGTCCTTGCGCTGCCTGTATGATATAGTCAATTGTCTCCGCAACAGGTAGGGGCTTGTTCAGACGATCTTTCAGCGTGCCGCCATCAACATACTCCATCACAATGTAAGTAATGGTATTCTGCTCGCCAAAGTCATGAATTTGCACAATATTGGGATGAGCTAGTTTAGCGACCGAGCGCGCTTCCTGCACAAAACGTGTGAGAAAAACGGGATCGTTTGCATGATAGCTGGGTAATACCTTGATAGCTACATAGCGGTCAAGCGTGGGTTGATAGGCTTTGAAGACGACGGCCATACCTCCGGCCCCAATCTGCTCGACAATGCGAAATTGGCCCAGTGATTGACCAATCAGGGCGTTCATTTCATTATCGTTGCTTCCCTGACGAGGGTAGACGTTTTCTGATTGCATTACACCATCACTTCCTCCTATTATCCCTCGAGTAATAGCATCTCTGGGTCTTCTACCAGTTCTTTGAGCTTGACCAAGAAGCGCACAGCTTCACTGCCATCGACGATGCGATGATCATACGAGAGCGCTACGTACATCATGGGTCGGATGACAACCTGCCCGTTGAGTGCAATAGGACGTTGCTCGATCTTGTGCATGCCCACAATACCCACCTGTGGCACATTGAGGATAGGGGTGGAGAGCAATGACCCGTACACGCCGCCATTGCTAATCGTGAATGTTCCTCCCTGCAGTTCAGGCAAGGTGAGCTTCCCTTCACGTACACGCTTGGCCAGATCTGCTATTTCGCGTTCGATCTGTGCAAAGCTCTTACGATCAGCGTCACGCAGCACTGGCACGACTAGTCCCTCCTGCGAGCCAACGGCAATGCCGATGTCATAGTAGTACTTTAACACTATATCATTGCCCTGAATTTCAGCGTTGAGGCGTGGGAAAATCTTGAGCGTACCCACCACTGCTTTGGTAAAAAAAGACATATAGCCCAGCGAAACGTCATGATGTTCCTTAAACGAGTCTTTGCGTCGGCTGCGTATGTCCATAACAGCAGTCATGTCAATCTCGTTAAATGTGGTAAGCATGGCTGCCGTGTGCTGTGCCTCGACGAGACGTTGCGCGATTGTCTGACGACGACGCGACATGCGAATGCGCTCCTCAGGGCCTCTAGCAGTGACAGTCGGCTGTGCTGTATTAGCAGAGGCAGTGGGGGGGGTGGTCACTAGCCCGTTTCGAGCAGGTTGTGCTGCCTCTACTGACTGCAATGAAGGTGCTGCAGAAGGGGGAGATTGAGCCGGCTCCTTTTGGACATGCTGCTCCAAGTAGTCAATGACGTCATCCTTGGTGATGCGCCCATGCGGACTAACCCCCTTTACCTGGGTGAGATCAATATCGTGCTCCGCTGCGATGCGCCGCGCGAGGGGAGAGGGTGGGCGCTGAACTGCACTACTCTCTCTCTTGACATCCACGTTGATGATGCCCAGCACTTCGCCCACCGCTACAACATCGCCAACTTGCTTGACCACCTTTTGTAACACACCATCCTGCTGGGCAGCGACCTCGACATTCACTTTATCGGTCTCTAGCTCCACAAGGGCCTCGCCCTGTTGTACAGTGTCGCCCTCACGTTTCAGCCATGTTGCAATCGTAGCATCAACAATTGACTCTCCCAGCGTTGGTACACGAATTTCAACTGACATAATCTTCTCTCTGTTGCTTGAGTAATGAGCCTACTGCATCTTTTGTGATCTGCTCCTGCTCTGCTACATACAGATCCCAAAAGCCGGTAGCGGGACTCGAACGATCAGGACGAGAGATAACGCCTACTTCGGTAGACGAACTGATCAGTGCAGAGAGGCGAGGCGATACAAAGTCCCAAGCTCCCATATTGCGCGGCTCCTCCTGCATCCACACAACCTCACGCGCATTTGTATAGCGAGCAAGAACCATTTGTAGTTCTCTGGCAGGGAAGGGATACAGCATTTCTACGCGTACAATAGCAATAGTATCTACCTGTGGACGACTTTCATGGGCAAGCAGGTCTACAGCAATCTTGCCTGTGCAGACAATAACGCGCTTGATACGCTTTGCATTGAGACGCGCTTGCTGATCATCAAGAACGCGCTGGAATCCTCCCTCTGCTAGGTCTTGTAGCCGTGAAGTTGCGAGGGGATGACGCAACAGGCTCTTTGGCGTCATGATGATCAGAGGACGGGGATAGCGTTGTAGGTAGAATGCTTGCAGCCGCAGCAGATGGAAGTATTGAGCGGCGGTAGAACAATTGGCAATTCTCCAGTTATCCTCGGCTGCCAATTGCAAATAGCGTTCTAAGCGAGCGCTTGAATGCTCTGGTCCTTGTCCTTCATATCCATGTGGTAAGAGTAGCACGAGTGATGAATGCTGCCGCCACTTTGCACGTGCGGAAGCGATAAACTGATCAATAATCACCTGGGCACTGTTGGCGAAGTCTCCGAACTGGGCCTCCCACAACACCAGTGCCTCGGGAGCACGCACGCTGTAGCCATATTCAAAGCCAAGCGCTGCTGCTTCGCTAAGAGGGCTGTTATGGATAGAGAAAGAAGCCTGGGCCTCTGAGAGGTGTTGCAGCGGAATATACATCTCTACATGTTTGCTGCTGTGCAGCACTGCATGTCGATGGCTGAAGGTTCCTCGCTCACTATCCTGGCCTGTCAGACGGATGGGTGTGCTGTCGGCCAATATCGAAGCAAATGCCAACGCCTCAGCTTGTCCCCAGTCAATACCACCCTCTGGCCCCAGCGTATTTGCACGACGTTGTAGCAGACGCGCAAGTTTTGCATTGGGTGAAAACCCTTTGGGCCAAGTGAGCAACTCTTGGTTGAAGGCACGCAATCTTTCGGCAGCAACCAGGGGAGGTTGCTCGTCTTGCGGGTGATGGTCATTATGGCCATTCTTCTCTTCCACATGCTGATATAAGCCACTATTGACCTCTTGCTTGGCTCTCTCCAGACGTGCAAAGGCGTCCTTGATAGCAGCCTCAACTTCTGCTGACGAGACCATCCCCTCCTGCTCAAGCCGCTGTGCATAGAGTTCTCCCACCGTAGGGTGAGAGCTAATAATCTCGTACATCTGTGGCTGTGTGAAGGCCGGTTCATCGCCTTCATTGTGTCCCCAACGTCTATATCCGACCAGATCAACAAGAATATCCTTATGAAAGTGATCGCGATAGGCATGTGCTATGCGCACTGCTGTCAGGCAGGCATAAGGGTCATCAGCGTTGCTATGGATGATCGGTATGGCGAACCCCTTTGCCAAATCACTAGCAAAATGAGTAGAGCGGCTGTCCTCTGGCTCGGTCGTAAATCCCAACTGGTTGTTTACAATGATATGAATGGTCCCACCGACCCAGTAGCCACGTAGGTGCCACAGATTGAGTGTTTCAGCAACGATACCTTCGCCGGGAAATGCCGCATCACCGTGGATGAGAATTGGCAGTGTGCGATCAACATCCGACAACGATGCTCCGGCAACGTTACGGATTTCCTGTGCAGCATATGTTATGCCCTCAATCACCGGGTTTACAAACTCCAGGTGACTGGGATTGGGAGCCAGCATGATTTTCAAATTTACCTCTTTGCCTTTCCCAAGCACATGTTCAGCACCTAGGTGATACTTTACATCCCCACTCCAGCCCAAACCAAAGCCCTCAGCTTCGTGTGCGTTCTCCTCGGGGTGAGCATGTGAGAACTCCGAGAAGATAGCGGCGTAAGGCTTGCCAAGAATATGGGCTAATACGTTCAAACGCCCACGGTGCGCCATGCCGATAATCACCTCACGTGTCTCCGAGTCGATAGCCCCAGTGATAATCTCGTCAAGCATAGGGACCAGCATATCGGTTCCCTCAATGGAGAAACGCTTTTGTCCAGGAGACGTCTGGTGTAAATAGCGCTCAAATGCTTCTACCTCAGTGAGCCTCTTAAGCAGTTTACGTGCTTCATTGGCAGTTGGTGTCTTATGGTACAGGCGCAGGCCCACCGCATCGCGTAACCACGCCCGCTCCTCAGCATCCTTCACCTGGTCAAACTCATAACTGATTGTGCCAGAATACATGGCACGTAGTGCTTGAATGGCCTCAAGGGCGTTGCCTGCTCCTTCCGCAGCATGACCGCCAACGATATCTGGTAGCAGCTCTGCCAGATCTTCGTTGCGCAGACCATAGCTTTCGGGCAACAATGCCGCATCCCCTACTGGCTCGCTTCCCAGCGGATCAAGGTGTGCTGCTAGATGTCCTCGTTCACGTATAGCATGCACGAGTGCGGAAGCGGCAACAATATGTGAAACCTGGGAAGATGCCATCTCATCGCTGCTAGCTACCTGTTGTTGGCTCTCTAAGAGAGCACACTGTTGAAGTTCAGGTGACCAATTGGCAAAAATGGCGCGTGTATCGTTATCGACAGATGCAGGATTTTGCTTATAGCGCTCATATAGTTCAAGAACATAACCCGCATTGGGTCCATAAAATGTCTCCAGTGTGTACATGAATAGTCCTTCTAGAACGACAACAGAGTCTCTATTACATTGACATACTCACGTGAACCCAGCCCATCTACCTATTTTTTGGGTGTTCTCAATTCTGCTCCTTCTATTCTATCATCTTTTATATAATTGAACGTAAAAATGAGCATAAATCATTCCAAATTGTTTGAGTCGTGCCTCTCTAGAAAGGTGCAACTCAATACACTTGCTAGTAGAGAAGCCGGTCACGATTTGCAACAACCTTAGGGTATCAAAAAAATTCCCTATGGAGCAGGTGGCAGCTATCGAAATATATGTCCAGCCTGTATGAGCACTTGCACTGTTCGTTCTCTATCCTGTTCCTTGATCAGTACATAGTCAGTCTCATAGGTTGCGATAGCAAGGGCGCTGATGTTGGCCTGAGCGAGTGGGACGGCCAGAGAGACATTAATGCCTGCCGCTGAAAAAGGAAAAGGCCCTTCTGCTTTTATACAGCGCCATCC
>JAFATZ010000284.1 GCA_019243675.1 Ktedonobacteraceae bacterium
ACAACGGTGTGCTCGGTTTCAATGGTAATAGCCAATCCAGAGGGACGAATGAGACCATCGCGCATGGCTGGTTGGCTTAAGGCTTGCACCGTGTAGACCAGGATGTTCCTTCCCTCCGTTTTGTGCTTGTACTTGGGCAAGCGTGGCCGTCCGGTGAACGTGGAGGGGTCTTGCTTATACGCTTCAAGGGCTTCAAAGAAGCTCGTCCAGGCATCATCAAGTTGCTTCAAGACCTGCTGAGCAACCTTGGCTGGTAACGCTCTATACGCCTCATGCGACTGCATGCGCTTGTCCATCTGTGCGTAGCTCAGACGTGTGCCATCGGCAAAGAAGGCTTGGCGTATCTCATACAATCCAGCATTATACAAGTTTTTAGACGCAAAAGAAGCGGCATCAAGGGCTACAAAACGGGGGTCACCTCTCTTGATGATGTGCTGTTCTGTCAACTGCATGAGACCGCTTCCTTTCGTGCTAGAAGCCGTAGGAACAAGCGGTCCATCCCCCAATGAAGCCACGTTGCCATTCGCGCTTGTTGCGAGCAGACACATGAGCAGGCAGGTACCGTCGAGTGAGGTGAGCATACTCATAGCCCGTCAGGAAGAGGTAGGGACCCCATTCATGGTGCTCTTCCATCTGCTTATAGGCGCGGCGTGCGGCACGATAGCCCTGCTTGAAGGTGGGCGTGACCTTGAAGTGGTACTTGCCCACACGAAGCGGGAGATACGTCGTCCACGTGCTGTCCTGCTCGGCGAGCGCGGTGCTGGCAAGGCAAGCAAACGAGGTGGTGGCTGGGATGTGCATCTGGTCTAACATGGGTTACTTCTCCTTTTCGCGCTTGACAGCTAGACCCTCAGACAGGTATCATCCCGCTTGAGAGGCTAGGCTACAGTTAACTACGACTAGACTCTTACGGCTAGCTCATGTGGTATGAACACGTGAGCTAGATTTTACGTTACTTAGAATGACGCGCTACGAGCAACCATGACGACGAGACCTTCTTGAATGCATGTGCAAGCACCCACGCGCTTAGTCTACCCCTAACGGGGACGCACTTTCTCGACTAAAACAGTTCCAACCTACAACGTCATTTTTCTACTCGCACACGGAATACAACCAGTTCTTCCTATTCCTAATTATAGCATCTATTCCCATTAATGTCAATAGATTTCAATAATTTCCATTAAGTAAGCTATTCCCAAAGTTACTATGCAACCCAATGAAAGGAATGCTATAATTCCCATGAAAACATATTCCCCAAAGAGGTACCACCATAGAAATCGAGTACATCACTGCAAAACAGGCAATGGTCCTACTAGACATGCCTAGCACCACTTTCTATAGAGAGGTCGAAGCGGGGAATATTCCCTACAAGCTTGAGAAGGGAAGAAAAAGGGGAATGCTCTTTCCCAAAGAAGCTATAGAAGTCCTTGCCCACATGAAGAAAAGAGCGAGAAAGAAGCTTGCACATCACTCCTTTACACGCACCACCAATGCAGACATCTGGACTGCCTTCGAGGCCGACCTAAGAACGTACGGAGAAGAAGACAGCGTCCCATACAGAAGATCACTAGAATGGCGGGAAATCAACGATGAAATATCTATGGCCATAAAAGAAGACGGGCAACTCGTCGGGTACGCCACCCTTCTGCCACTAGAAGAACACGTCATACACCTGCTCCTCCATGATAAAATCAGGGAAAGGGATATCCTGCCATCAGCCGTCAAGAAATGGAGTGAACCACATCTTTCAGTCTATATAGCGAGCATAGTAGTAGAGCCATCAGCAGACAAGGAACTGACCAAAGAAAGAGGACTCTTCCTTCTGCGGCACACGATCAAATGGGCCATCACACTCACCCACCAACACGATGTCAAGAACTGGTATGCAATGGGAGTAACACCCCTAGGACAAAGCATGCTTGAACGACTAGGATTTCAGGAAACCGTCTCCCTGGAAGAAGGGAAAAGAAAAGGGTATGTGCTCAGAGAGATACAAAAGCCGTCTTCCAAAATTATCAACCAGTTCCTCGCCGAAATGGAGTCGCAACACCTACCGCTGACTGCACCAAAAGAAGAAGAAGCATAGAAGCAAGTTTCACCAAGGATGGTTTTTCAGACCCAAATCCTGTCATAGAACGCTAGAAAAATCAGTGAAACCCTATATTTTCAAACACCAATGTCGTATACTAAGGAAATAAGACATTCTTTGCAGAGAAAGGATGCTGAGAGGTGGCAAAAGAGCAGTCCTTGGACAATCTGTGGCTGGCACAAATACTGTTCGATCTTGGGGCCGTGCAGTTTGGGAACTTCACCGTAAGCGAGTCCGCCGTATGCTCACCCGTTTTCATCAATCCCAAAGTGTTGATTAGTAACCCAACGGCATTACGTGTTGCCAGTAAACTCATGCAACAAGAAATCAGTCTAGCACAGTCATTACGTCGTCCCCGTGTTCATCCCTTCACTATTGTTGCTGGCGTTCCTGTAGGAGGTCTCTTGCTGGCAACTGCGTACTCCTTAGAAACAAACATTCCCATGATCTATGCACGCATCCGTCCAGAAGGTACGGGCAAACACGGCATAGAAGGCCACTTCCACGAAGCCGATACTGCGCTCATCATTGATGATCTTATCACCAGGGGTAGTAGCATCCTAGAAACTGCTACGATGCTTGAAGAAAATGGCTTGAAGGTGAAGGATGTCATTGTTCTGATCGACCGCGAACATGGAGCTGTAGAGCGTTTGCGGCATCGAGGATATAATTTGCTGAGCATTTTAAAACTCGACGTCATGCTCAATCACTACATGTCCACAGGACTGATTTCAGAGGAGACATATCGCAACTGTGCCGAGTACTTGCGCGGAAAACAAAGTGAGAATCACAGCATATGAATTGATGTGAGGCTACGTGTTACATGCACCATCACATCAATTCACATGGACCATCCCTGTCAGGATAGCGAGTTATTTCTACCGAGAGACTGGCTCCCCCCGAGGAACAGAGTAGGTTGGTGTCACGTGCGGTCTATCAACCTGCTCTTGCCCTTGAATTTCAGTGTGACGCTGCATCATCTCTATCATTGGCTGAACCAAGTCAATAGGTAGAGGGAATATAATCGTCGAGTTCTTCTCAGCCGCAATTTCAGTAAGCGTTTGTAAGTAGCGCAACTGTAATGCACTGGGCTGTGAGCCAATGACACCAGCAGCTTGTGCCAGTTGTGCTGAAGCCTGCAGCTCGCCTTCAGCATGGATAATCTTCGCTCGCTTCTCGCGCTCAGCCTCGGCCTGCTTGGCCATAGCGCGCTGCATCGTCGCGGGTAGCTCAATATCCTTGATCTCCACTGCTGTCACCTTGACACCCCAGCGTTCAGTATGCTCGTCGATAATCGTCTGCAATTCGTGATTAATCTTGTTGCGTTGCGCCAGCAGTTCGTCCAATTCCGATTGACCGAGCACGTTACGCAGTGTGGTTTGACCAATCTGGGTTGTCGCTTGCATAAAGTTCATGACATTGACTACAGCCGTAGTGGGGTCGACCACATAGAAGTAGACAACCGCCGTGACTTTGATTGTCACGTTATCGCGTGTAATGACTTCCTGTGGAGGGACGGTAAGTGTCACGATACGCAAGTCAACCTTGATCATGCGCGAGATGAAGGGGGGAACCCAGAAGAGTCCTGGCCCCTGTGCGCCAGTCAAACGACCAAGCACAAAGATGACTCCACGCTCATACTGCTGTACGACGCGCAGACCAGAGATTGCTAAAAACACGATGACAAGAACAATGACCCATATTGCTAGTGATAGAAGCCCTTCCATGAAAATCTCCTTTTTAGGAAAAACAATGCTCACACTTATGTAAAGAAAAGTAGCGAAGTTTTGTTACTTCGCCAGAAAGCATTCACAGGTCGAACGCGCAGACGAAGTCCTTCCACAGAGACGATCTGCAGTTTGCTACCCACAGGGGCAAAAGTTGCGGGAGCATCGAGCACAGCAGCCCAATTCTCACCTCCGTAACTGACGCGCCCTTCGGGACGTAGTTCTGTCAGAGCGACTACGTTTGCGCCAATCATTCCCTCTACTCCGTTAGTCACACGTCGCCTCCGTGCTTGTAGTCCTAAAGTCACCAACGTCAGCCCGATGAGACCTATCACACCGCTTACAGTAGAGACGAGCAGAGGACTGACCTGTGCTCCAGCATAGGGACCGCCACTATTGAAGAACAACAGTGCGCCAAGAATGAGTGTAATCACAGTTGCTAGGCTTAACACACCATGCGTTGGCAGTCGCATATCTAGCACAAGCAGTACAAATGCTACCACCATGAGCAGCAGTCCAGTCCAATTAAGAGAGAGAGAACTGATGGCAAAGAGAAAGAGCACAAGCGCAATGGCACCAGCAATACCAGGCAGAATAGCACCTGGATGTGAGATTTCAAGAGAGATGCTCATCATGGCCACAACAAAGAGCAAGAAGATGACATTGGGGTCGAGCAGGAATAAGGAGAA
>JAFATZ010000242.1 GCA_019243675.1 Ktedonobacteraceae bacterium
CCATGAAAGCGGCACGCGAGCTGGGTTCAGAACGTCGCGAGACAGTTCGGTCTCTATCCGTCGTGGGCGCAAGCAAGAGTGAGGGAGGTCATCTTCAGTACGAGAGGACCGAGATGGCTTGACCGCTGGTGAGCCAGTTGTCCCGCCTGGGGCAGAAGCTGGGTAGCTACGTCAAGAAAGGAGAAGCGCTGAAAGCATCTAAGCGCGAAGCCGCACCCAAGATGAGTCTTGCCGCAGGCAACTGCAGAAGATCCCAGGCAGACGACCTGGTGGATAGAGCGCAGGTGCAAGCGTGGTAACACGTGTAGCCGAGCGCCACTAATGATCGAACGACTTGATTATAATGATGAAGTTAGGCATACCTCTCACTCGTTCAAGAGATAAGCGAGGTCACGGGCAACTGTTTCAACTCAAGTGTCTAGAAGATACGTCAGAGTGCGCTCTTCGGCAAAATTGAGGTAATCATTCAGTATTCGGATTGTAGTGCGCAATATATCTCTTTGCGCACTTCCTCGTTTTGCTCCGTCTCTGTTGCCTCGTGTAGCGCACGCATAGCCTTTTCTCCGCCAATACGCCCAAGCGCCCAGGCTGCATGTCCCCGTACCAGCGGTTCATAGTCATGTAGAGCTTCGATGAGCGCGGGAACGGCCTGAGTGTCGCCAATATTACCAAGAGCGACGCATACATTGCGTAAGAGACCACGACGCTTAGTACGCCGGATAGGGCTATGACGGAAGCGTTCGCGGAACTGTTCTTCTGTTAAAGAAAGCAAGGGAATAAGTTCAGGATTGCTGCCTACATTGGCTCTTGGGCGAAATGCTGTCGGCGCATGGGCACGATGAATCGGACTCTTACGCAGATTGACAGGACAAACCTCTTGACAAATGTCGCAACCAAATATGAGGTTGCCCATCAACGGGCGCAACTCTAGTGGAATGCTGCCGCGCAACTCGATAGTGAGAAATGAGATACAGCGTGTATTATCTAGAAGGTAGGGCGCTGGCAGTGCCTGCGTGGGGCAGGCATGCAAGCAGAGTTCGCAACTGCCACAATTGGTTTTAATTGGCGCATCAGTTGTTAAGGGCAGATTAGTAACGATTTCAGCAAGAAAAACCCAGGAGCCCCAGCCCTTTGTTAGGATAGTAGTGTTCTTGCCATACCAGCCCAGACCTGCTCGCTGTGCAACAGCGCGGTCCACCATGCGCCCAGTGTCCACGAAAAGCCGCGTCTCAACGCTATCGCCCATCTCACCACGGGCATACTCGCGCAACCACGCCGCGAACTGTTGTAATTTGGGCTTGATGATCTCGTGGTAGTCGTCACCCCAGGCGTAACACGAAATGCGTCCACGGGGCACTGCACTATCCTTCTCATCGGGTTGCTCAGTGAGATAAAACATAGCCAGCGCGATAATGGATTTTGCCCCTGGTAACAACACATCTGGATGACACGACACATCAGCCCGTTCCGCCGTAAACCAGGGCAAGCCATCCATCAATCCTTGTGCGATACGCTCCTTGATGATCTGCTCGGCCTCTGGAAATTCCTCCGCTGTAGTAATCCGTGCCATATCAAAGCCTAGTGAGTAAGCGTATTCTTTAATAGTCTGTGTGTTTAGCATCTTGTTAAGATTATAACAGGTAGGAAATGGGTGGTTGTAGGCATACCTAAGTGTGCCACAACCACCGAAAGAATGTTCTCGGACAAAAAGCCTACAACGGAAGAATCACATCTTCTGCTTTCCCTGTGAGGGGAAGCGTGACATACATCAGTTGTGCTCCTGGACGAGGCGGGATCATACCGCTCGTCGCTTTGATTGCCAGCGTCTCAAAGGTCACGGGATTCTCTCTAGTTACCCCAACGATCGGTGGCAGCAAGAGGGTGATAGTGAGGTTGAAGCCATCAATGCCCCTTCTAAGAGTAACAGTGATCAGCGTGCCAAGAAGGCTGGTTAGCAGGTTGATATCTTTCCCAAAGAAGGTAAAATCCCCCTCGGGGCCTTCGTACACAAGCTCGCCACCCTCGCGCCCAATTACGATAGGGCCGGGGGTTTGTGGAAAGTAGGTAATGGAAGTCTGATCACCGGTGAAAGTGAACTTATTGGCTCCCAGATTTGGAGTAGACATCATAGAAGTATCCTTTCTCATTGTCATGGCGGCGTCTCTCTTACAGAGGAGCGCCTTTTTTTCGACTGATAGAAACAACGTTCCGCTAGTTAAAACGCGAGTTAGGAGTGTTTTTCGGGGAATAACTTTGCTACCTTGACGGACTTTTTGCGATTCTATACAATGAAGCGCAATACATCATTGAAGTGGCGGTTCCGTATACAAGGAGGCCGTATGGCAGATCGTGAGGGACAACAGCTTGGCAATTACCGCTTGCTGCGCCTGTTGGGACGAGGTGGTTGCGCTGATGTTTATCTCGGTGAACATATCTATTTGGACACACTGGCTGCCATTAAAGTGCTACGCACGCAATTAGCCGACGAGGATTTGGAGCACTTTCGTACAGAGGCACGCACGATTGCACGTCTGGTCCATCCTCATATTGTGCGTGTGCTTGAATTTGGTATAGAGGGAATGACTCCATATTTGGTCATGGATTATGCACCTGATGGCACCTTGAGAAAACGACATGCCAAAGGTGTGCCGCTTCCGCTCTCAACCGTTGTTGGCTATGTTACTCAGGCCGCCGCAGCTTTACAGTGTGCTCACGATCAACGGGTGATTCACCGCGACGTCAAGCCAGAGAATATGTTGTTGGGTCGCCACAACGAGGTCTTGCTTAGTGATTTTGGTATCGCTCTGGTGACTAGTTCGCGCTATCTGAGCACGCAGGGCTTGCAAGACTTGGCGGGCACCATTGCCTATATGGCTCCCGAGCAGATTCAATCCCATGCTACCGTGAGCAGTGATCAGTATGCTCTGGGCATTGTAGTTTATGAATGGCTGAGTGGAACACGGCCATTTGAGGGGACATTTACCGAAGTGGCTGTGAAGCATGCACTGGTAGCTCCACTGCCACTGCGGGAGAAGATGCCAGCCATCTCCGTGGCAGTCGAAGAAGTGATTATGAGGACACTTGCTAAGGAGCCGCAACAGCGTTTTGCCAGCGTCCAGGCATTCGCCAGCGCTTTAGAGCAAGCCTACCTGCAAGAACCGGGTTCTCCAGTAGCCCTTACTGACACTCCTGCTTCTCCCGAACTGCCAGCTTTATCTGCTGATACGTTTTCTTCTGCGAACCAGGAAGCATTGCCAGCAGTTTCCTCCTCGGTGCAGATGCTCCCACCACCAACGCATATACCTGTATCGCTAGCAAGCGAAGCTTCATTGGTAGAGACGCCTGCATTAGAGCAACCAGTAGCGACTCCACCGTTACAGCAGTTGCCGAAGCGAGGTGTATCCCGCAGAACTGTTACGCTGGGATTGGCGGGAGTTGTTGTTACTGGTGTGTTGGCAGGCGGAGTTGTCTGGCTGGCACACGTCCATGAACCGCAAGGCACTATCACGCCTCCTACCTCTCCCATCGGCGTCAGCACTAGTCTCTTCACATATCGAGGTCACTCCGATTGGGTATGGTCGGTAGCGTGGTCACCCAGTGGCAAACGCGTCGCCTCAGCAAGCAGCGATAAGACCGTACAAGTGTGGGATGCTGCAAATGGTGATCACTCCTACACGTACTCGGGCCACGCGGACTCGGTGTATGCACTAGCATGGTCGCCCGACGGCAAACATATCGCCTCGGCGAGCAATGATATGACAGTGCAAGTATGGGATGCGACAGGGGGACACCCTTTCACATATACTGGTCATTCCTCCTGGGTATGGACGGTAGCGTGGTCACCCGACAGTACGCGCATCGCTTCGGCAGGTGGTGACAAGACTGTACAAATCTGGAATGCGTCAAGTGGAAGTCACCTCTACACCTATTCTGATCACTCCGGCGCTGTATTTGCGGTGGCATGGTCACCAGATGGTAGAACCATTGCCTCAGCGGGCGCTGATCAGACAGTACGAGTATGGGATGCTGCAACTGGCGTTACCCTCTACACCTATCAACTGCTATCTTCCACATTGATATGGTCGCTAGCATGGTCGCCCAACGGCAAACGCATCGCGTCGGCAAGCGAAGATAACACGGTGCAAGTATGGGATGCGGCAGACGGTGATCATCCTTTCACCTACCACGGGCACGCAGACCCCGTACATACGGTGGCGTGGTCACCAGATGATAAAAGCATTGCCTCAGCGGGTGCTGATCAGACAGTACAAGTATGGGATGCTACAACTGGCGCTACCCTCTACAGCTATTCCGGTCACTCGAACGATGTAAGAGGGCTAGCCTGGGCACCTGATGGGAAGCGTATCGTCTCTGGCTCTTGGGATAAGACGGTGCAGGTGTGGCAAGTGAGGTAAATAAAAAGTGCCAAAGGAGAGGGTATCCTTTGCTAGAGAGCACATTCTTGTGTTGGAAAGCCAAGAACGCTTCTAGTTCAGAATGGGGTGTCAGGAAGCAAAGCTTCAACGGCATGCAAGAACTCTTCGAGGTCAAATGGCGTGCCAAGACAGATAAACTTGGACCTGTGTATCGTTGTATGTGCTCTTAGCATCAGCAGGGGAAGAGGTCTAAGCTTCTCAACGGTCTGAATCTGTTTGTAGAGCTGCATACCGCTCATATCTACCAAATGCTCAGGGAAAATGAGTAGGTCTGGTATAAGTTTGGTGAGTATATGGATTGTGTGTTGCCCTGTAGTAATCACCACAGCATGATGGGCTGTTTGCTGAGCAAGAATGGATATCAGTAGAACCGCATGTGCTTGGTTACTTTCGGCAAGTAAGATGAGTTTTCGGCGTGGGGATTTCTTTTCGGGCATTGTTCCTTTTCACATCCAGTAGACTACTCAGTGATGTTCCTCCTTGTTGTAGAGCACGGTTCACAAGGCTAAAAGGTGACACGAGGGGCGGGAGAAAGTCTGAGTGAGGAGAGAGAAGTAAGGCCGCTTCTCAAGCGGCTTTACGTTGTTTTAAGAAATGGGAAGTGCCAAGGGACGGAATCGAACCGACGACACCAGCATTTTCAGTGCTGTGCTCTACCAACTGAGCTACCTTGGCGTGGGTATCACTATAGCATGTCTTCCTCATCACG
>JAFATZ010000380.1 GCA_019243675.1 Ktedonobacteraceae bacterium
ATGGGTGGGGTTGCTCTGCCAAGACGAGGAGATGGCTCTGTGGTTGCTACGCGCCATTGTGGTGGAAAATATCTGTGTTCGGCGCGAGGGAACTGTGCTATTTCTGCCCGCTGGACCATCCTTTCGGTTGGAAAAGGAGATCAAGAACGTCGTCACTGCGGTGGCGAAAACTTATCACTATTGGACGGAACACGTAGTAGCTATCCCCTAACATGTACATTAGGATATCTCTTCTCAGCAGGATTTGCTATAATAGCCTCGGTAGGGGTCCAATTCATTGTACCCTCCGTTGGTCGCAATGGGTACGGTGAACCGGATTGGGCACGGTGAACCGGGCCCCTACCGACCGACACCACCAATAGCCGCGGTAGGGGTCCAATTTATTGTACCCACTGAGGATACATGATACTGAAGTACTTAAAAATAAGCATATATGAGCTATATGCCGCTGCGCTCATTGCATTCGCCAGTGGGCTACGTGTATTGCTGGCAGCTCTAGGCTGGCCCCCGACCAATGCGGACGAGGGCACGATGGGCATTATGGCTCTGCATGTTGCCTACCGTGGCGAACATCCTCTGCTCTTCTACGGCCAGAACTATATGGGTTCTCTAGAGGCGTACCTCGGTGCGCTGTTTTTTCATCTGCTGGGACCATCGCTCTTCGCGCTGCGGCTTGGTGTTATCCTGCTCGTAACACTCTTCTTTATAAGTACTTATCTACTGGCAAGCTTCCTGTATTCCAAAAGAGTTGCTCTCGTCACTCTGGCATTGCTAAGCATTGGTTCCATTCCGGTCTTTACACGGCAGATAATTGCCACAGGCGGTTCCTCGCAAACGCTCCTTTTCGGCTCACTTGCCTTTCTGCTAGCGGTGTGGCTTTCGTATACCTATGTTCCACGATCTGGCATGCGCCTCAAATTGTTGCGCCTACTGGGCTATGCCGCGTGGGGAATGGTTAGCGGCCTCGGTTTGTGGAGTGATATGGTCGTCTTACCCTTCTTCGCAATGGCGGGCCTGCTGCTGCTCGTATTTTGCTGGCGTGAGTTATGGTGGGCTTGGGTTGCTCTACTGGCTGGTAGCGTTGTTGGTGCGATGCCCAGTATCTACTACAACTTCAAGCATGGACAAAACGCTGTATCCACTTTGTTTGGGCTTTTTCATGGCAGCACTTCACAAGCTCCGCATAATTTGCACGGGCTGCTTCACGGCATCATGAGCACGATTCTGGTCAGCATCCCTACCGCAACGGGCAGTCCCTTTTGCCCAGTAATAGAGCTTCCCTGGCTCGGCGATAACAGCCCACATACTGTGCAATGCACTCTCGCACACGCAAGCTGGGGCCTGGGTTATCTCGCTCTGCTGGGACTGGCTTTACTGCTTGCTCTAAGATCGCTCTGGCTCTTGCACTCCCAAACCCAGGTAGGATCACTGGAGAAGAGACAAGCATTGGTACGCTCTATGGCGAACCTGATGCTCCTTGCTAGCGCAGTACTGGCGATAGCTATCTACTCCGTAAGCTCTGCCCCGACAGATTGGCCTGGCTTCCATGCACGTTATCTTGTCGGACTACTGATTATCACGCCCGCAATACTCGCGCCACTTTGCAATGCGACACTGCAACAAGGGTCAAGGTACCCTTCAAAGAGAGCATTGCTCAGTTGCGGTGTCTTTCTATTGATAGGCGCTTCATTCCTAGCCGGAACATTTATTACTTTTAGTGAAGTGGCGCGTGCGCAAGCAGCCAACCAACGTCAGGCAGATATCATTCATCACCTCATAACCATTGGTGCAACCCATATCTATACTGACTACTGGACGTGTAATAATCTGGCCTTCGGCAGCGATGAGCGCGTTATCTGTAGCGTTTTGGATGGAAATCTGCAACCCAGCCATAATCGTGTTCCACACTATAGCGAGATCGTGAACGCTGACCCACACGCGGCCTATGTCTTCCCGCTAGGGCTTGCTCAACTCTCTGCCATACAAAAAAGGGTGCATCAAGCACCTGGTAAATATCGTTCCTTCTTCTTCGATGGCTATGTTGTGTATCAAAAGTAGGGTTATCGGCGCTAGCAAAGAGATGTGAATTTTAAATAGCTCTGAAAAAAAGGCAACAAAAGTATTGACAGACCCATGATAGAGTGCTATTATAGCTTCGTCAAAGGAAACGCCTGTATGTGCAGGTGAATCGGTGATTATAGCGAAGAGGGTACACCCGTTCCCATCCCGAACACGGAAGTTAAGCTCTTCAGCTCTGACGATACTCTAGGGGTAGCCCTACGGGAAAATAGGACATCGCCGCTTCACCCGCCTATACGGGCTTTTTTGTATCGTGCAAACGGACAAATCACATAGCCGCCCTATGACTGTCGTTCTAACAGGCTACGATGCTCGTCTTGCGGTCTTGGTGCATTTTCGTAGATTGATGACTTGAGAATGCCGATGTAGGGCAGGTTACGATAGCGCTGTGCATAATCCAGCCCATAGCCGACGACGAACTTGTCGGGGATGCGAAAGCCCACATAGTCGATTTTGACAGCTTTGATGCGCTCGCGCTGTTTGTCTAGCAATGCACAAATACGTAGGCTCAAGGGATTGCGTCGCTTCAGCATATCTACAAGGTAGTGCAATGTGTGTCCGCTATCAACGACGTCCTCAATAATCAGTACGTGTTTCTGGTCGATGGGGCCTTCAAGGTCTTTGAGGATACGCACTACGCCACTGGAATTTGTGCTATTGCCATAACTTGATACGGCTATGTAGTCCATCTCCAGTGGCAGCTTAATGGCACGCGAGAGGTCAGCGATAAAGTGGATGGCACCTTTGAGCGTACCGAGCAAGAGCAAGGGCTTACCTTGATAGTATTGGGTGATCTGCTCTGCTAACTCGGTGATCTTGGCACGCAGTTGTTGCTCTGTAATAAGAATCTCTGCAATGTCCTTGTACATAGCCTCCCTCGGTCGTCATCAATCACTCCCCTAAGAGAACGGTGTAATCGATAAACGCACTATATGTTGTGTAGTACTCGTTAGGCGTACACGATTATCGAGCATGACGCCCGCCAACCAGACGCAATGTGCAGGTGCGAAGAAGAGCGGTATGCTTGCTCGTTCGGTGCGTGCAATATGCTTGTCTACTAGTATATCTTGTATTTTTTTCTCTTGCTGCATACCTAGTGGCTGCATACGGTCACCAGGGCGACGCGTGCGCACATGCAGCGTAGAACTTATAGATTTTGCGTCAATATATACAGAATAACGCGTC
>JAFATZ010000002.1 GCA_019243675.1 Ktedonobacteraceae bacterium
TGATGGAGGTTGTGCGTGAACTTGCAGAGGAGTTATCGACGGACGCTCTAAAGATAACCGGTCGCTTCAAATGTGGGCGCACTAACATTGAGTTCGTCTCGCAAGTGCTCGAAACCGATGAAGATGACGAAGAAGAGCAGGAGAATGGAGAAAACACTATAGCGGGGATAGTAGTTGATGAGCTTGAACTGGCAATGATTCTGCAGCTATTTGAAGAAGGGCGCACCAAAGCTGAGGACATGCCTGCGGTAGAATTGCAACTTGATGTAGACGATTTCGAGCGGCTACACGAAACACTCGATTATGCCCTTGATATAGAAAGAAGGAGTGTTCGCCGACGCCGCTAATTATTGAGGATAGTGATCTTGTAGGACAACTATCGAGGTTGCCCTACAAGATCACTATCCTCAAGGTTGCGGTTTACTAAGGTTCCCATACCTGTGAAACAGCCATATTCTCACTTCGCTTTACGCCTTTAAGTCGACGCAAGCTAGATACCAGAACATAATTCTTACCCGTAGGATGCCGCTTTAGCTCTCCCTTAGTTACTTTGCCTTTCAGTGTAGCAACGGTATAGCCAGTAAGATATGCAGCCTGCTCAAACGTGATATAGCGTGGAGTCGTAGAGGAATCCTTGGATAGTGAGAGGCTTTCCATGTTACCGAAGATACGTAGACTTTCTGTATCTGGCTCGTCCTTCTCAGCAGCGTATTCTGCATTGTGAGTAAAGGCTTGGCGAAAATCCTCTGGCTCAAATTGGGCGACGTTCTCAGGCTGCTCTGTCACTTCATCATCACGCACCCAAGTCGGCTCCACTATAGCTGTGTTTTCAGCCTCCTCGCCATTCGGCTTCTCCGCAATCATAGATTGTCCTACATTAGTATTTACACTGCTGAGATTATGTATTATATCTTGCGTTTCCTGCACTAGCATCTTAGCCACTTTCAAACGCCAGATACGCGCCATCTCCACGTTCTTCAGGTGCAGCATATCTTTGATCATCGTATCGGCTAGTGCCTCATTCTCTAAGGAGAGCAACTCGGGAGCATCTCTGAAGAAGTTCAGCACCTTCTCTAACCTTTCGGACTGGGGATCCTTTTTCTTCTTTTCTAGCTCATTTAGCAGCTCGGTTGCAGCATCAATAAGACCCTTACCTAGTTGCACTCCTTGTTGCATTGTACCCGGCCCTCTGTATGCCGTACGGATGCGCCGTTCTGCTTGGGCACGTTGCTCAGCCTCTGCTGCTTCAGCCTGCAATTCCGCGAGACTCTTAGCCGCCGTAGACTTCATGCGTGTCACTTTGCCTAGCATATATGTGTAGGCAATTACGAAAACGGGAAGGGCAGAAATAATAACTGGTGTGACTGTTCCTACACTCCATCCGCCGATGAAGCCCCACTGAGGAGCGACTTGGATATTCCACACATCTGCACCGGGATGAGACGGGTCATGTGCTCTAGCATAAATCCAATTAAAATACCAGCTCATGATGACTAGGGAGCCAATAAATGCCCACGTGATCCATACATCGCTAGCTCCCTCTTCGGTGCTTTTTACATACGAGAGCCAGCAGATGACTACATCAATAGCAATAGCAAAGCCGTAGGCCAGTACCCACCAGATGCCGTCAAAACCATCGCCCTGCGGCTCAAACGCATGAAAAACCCAAGCAATATGAGGAATAGATACCGCCAAAAAGATACTAAAGGCCACCCAGAATAAAATGCGAGTAGCTGTTCTTGTGCTCATTAGGGTGAAGCTCCATTCTTAAAAATATACGACTTTTCGTGCTAGCTACTCTATGCTATACAGTGAGTGCTTCTATGCTACTCTTTCGGACGTGTTCGATTCCACGATGAAAAACACGCCCCTCTATTAGAACGTTTGACCTCAATTTTAGTAACATGAAAATCATGAAAATAAGGAATTCCATTTGCACGGCCAAAAAAAAGGAATGCATAAACAGAGCATCTTGTGCTATGCTAAGTAAAAAGAAGTTTTGCTTGAGAGGACTGCAAAGCCGTATGACACGACCTATCAGCATAGAGGATCTCTATGAGATCAAGTTCCTCAGCCAACCTCGTATTTCACCGGACGGGCAGCGCGTTGCCTTTGTGGTAAGCAGTATTGACGAGCGCAAACATGAATATCGCTCCTCCATCTGGGTTGTCCCTACGCAGGGTGTTGAGGCGAGGCGTTTCACGTCTGGCCCAGCCAATGCAGATAGCCCTAGTTGGTCTCCAGATGGGCGTTGGCTCGCCTTTGTTTCAAAGCGCGAAAGTGAGCAGGACCTAGGCAAGGAGGCGAAGAAGCAAGGCAAGGACAAAACACAGATCTGGCTGTTACCAGCAGACGGTGGCGAGGCCCGCCAGTTGACATTCATAGAGCACGGCGCTTCTTCACCCATTTGGTCGCCTGATGGCAAGTATATGCTGTTCAACGCCCAGGTTGGACCCGCCGACGAGGAGAACGAAGATGGCAAGGCCCTACCCAAAGTGCGCGTAATAGATCGGCTCTGGTACCGCCTTGATGGTGTCGGTTTCATCCACGAACGGCGCTCACACCTCTTCCTAGCTGATGTAGCGAGTGGAGCTATTGAACAGCTCACCGATGGCGACTGGGATGATAGTCATGCCACATGGTCGCCTGACGGCTCATACATTGCTTTCGTCTCTGATCGTTGTGAGGACCGCTGGCGCACCCTCGGCGCAGATGTGTACACACTCTCCATAAAAGATGGCAAGGCTGGAGAACTCCGTTGCTTGACAGACAGCACCCTCTCCTGCAATTCACCATCCTGGTCACCTGATGGTCAGACTGTCGCCTTCCTTGCTAGGTACAAGGAGCGCTCAGCAAACCACTCTTACCTCTATACTATCACAGCTAATGCGAACAGAGCGGCAGCAACCTGCCTCTCACACGACTTTGCAGGCTCCTGTACCGACGAGACGAATAGTGATATCGGCGACGATCATCTGGCACCTGCGCCACTCTGGTCATCTGATGGCACAACGCTCTACGTGCTGGCATCTCATCGAGGAGCCTCGCGTATCTTCGCTCTTTCCAGCAGAGGCGCAAATGCACAACCGCCAACACTCACTGCTGGCGAGGTACACGTGCGAGACTTTAGCGTTGACACCTCAAAACGTAACCTAGCCCTGCTGCTGGGCAGTCCAACACGTCCCCAGGAAATCTTCTTCTGCTCCGTCGACCAGCCCGGCGAACTGCGGCGTATTACTGGTTTCAATGATACTCTCTTTGCTGAACTGACACTGGCAACACTTGAATACATGCCCTTCAAGGGAGAAGATGACTGGCCGATAGATGGCTGGATTATGAAGCCGCATGACTTCGACCCATCGAAAAAGTATCCGCTGATATTGCAGATCCACGGTGGGCCACAGACGCAGTACGGCTACGGCTTCTTCCATGAGATGCAGATGCTTGCGGCACAGGGCTACGTTATTTTCTACACCAATCCCCGCGGTAGTTCTGGCTATGGCTATGACTTTGCCCTTGCCGTGCGCGGAGCCTGGGGTGAGAAGGATTCGCTGGACATCATGCACGGAGTAGAAGCTCTGCTCCAGCACGGCTACATCGACGAGCAGCGCATGGGCGTAACTGGTGGCAGCTACGGTGGCTTCATGACCAACTGGCTGATCGGACATACTGATCGCTTTAGGGCAGCAGTCACCGACCGTTGCGTTAGTAATATGGCCTCAATATTCGCCACGAGCGATCTTGGTTGGTATATCGCCTACGAGAATCTAGCAGTCACACCGTGGGAGGATCTAGGACGCTACATGTATATGTCACCGATCAACTATGTACAGCACATACACACGCCTCTGCTTATCCTACACAGCGAACAGGACTTGCGTTGCAACATTGAGCAGTCCGAACAACTCTTCGCTGCTCTCAAATGGATGGGGCGCGAGGTGCTGTTGGTGCGATTCGAGGGACAGAGCCACGGCATGTCGCGTGGTGGACACCCTAAGATGCGTCTGGAACGCTTGCGCCATATCAAGGCATGGTTTGAGAAATATCTCAAGTAGTGCGCACAGTATCGAACATTCTATTTTTAATATGGTGCAACACTGCATCGGAATGCCAGGAGGATTCGTGTCTATTACGGCAAGCACGATTACGTAATGACATGAAACAACTCAGGAGGTCGCCATATCACTGCGAGAAATTATTCAGAGCTATCATGATCTTTTGACTGACGAGTTGGCTAGTGCTTCGCAGTTTCAGCTTGATGAACAGCAGAGGCAGCGTGGACTCTTCGTCGGTAATAGGCCGTTATGCACTGTCCTGCGACCACGCTTTCTGACGCCTGAGCAATACCGCTTTCTCCAGTCGCAGCTAGGCTTGCTGTTGCGCGCCTTCGATAAGGTATATCGTGTCGCAATGGAGGACGCAACCTTTCGTGCTCAGTTTGGCCTACTCGATTGGGAGGAGCAACTTATACATCATGACCCGGGCTTTTACTATGCCAGCGCGTTTGCTCGCCCAGATACTTTTTTTGTTACTGAACGTGGCAGCTTATGCCTAATCGAATACAACGGCGAATCACCAGCAAGTCCAGCCTATTGCGATACATTCATAGAGATATTTTATGGCTTGCCCGTGATGAGAGAATTCTTGCGTCACTATGAAGTTCGCTCGCTGCCATCGCGCCACAGCGTTATGCATGTCCTGCTGGATGCCTACAAGCAGTGGAGTAGAGGCTACGAGTTACCACGCATCGCTATTCTCGACTGGCGCGAAGTGCCAACCTATAATGAGTTTGTGCTGTTTGCGCAGTATTTCAAAGCGCAGGGTCTGGAGTGCGTTATTGCCGACCCGCGCGAGGTGGAGTACCACAATGGTCGTCTGATGACCGGGGACTTCCACATCACGCTCATTTACAAGCGCGTGCTTCTCAGTGAACTCGTTGCACAGGGCGGCTTGAGTCATCCCATTCTACGGGCAGTGCTTGAAGGTGCCGTATGCATGGTCAATCCATTCCGTTGTAAAATTTTGGACAAAAAGGCTAGTCTGGCCGTCCTGAGTGATGAGCGCAATGCCGCCATTTTTAGCCTTGACGAACTAGAGGCTATTGCTGCCCATATTCCGTGGACGTGTCGTGTCGAGGAGCGTCACACCGACTATCACGGTAAGAAAATTGATTTGCTTCCCTATATCCTTGAGCACCGTGAGGACTTCGTGCTTAAACCAAACGATGAATATGGCGGCAAGGGCGTTGTGCTGGGCTGGCAGAGTGATCGTGCCAGATGGGCGCAGGCACTGCAGACAGCGTTAGCCGAGCCGTATATTGTGCAAGAGCGAGTAGACATTCCTAGCGAACCTTATCCCAGCGTGGTCGATGGCTGTGTCGTGTTCGCTGATCGGATGCTAGATATCAATCCTTTCGTCTTCTACGGCGACTATGTGGACGGCTGTGTCTCACGTCTCTCTAGCGAGGCACTATTAAACGTCTCAGCAGGTACAGGCTCGACCACGCCGACGTTTGTAGTGGAAAAGCGCTAGCCGCTGCTTATTCATAAAGATCACGAGACAAGGAGCCAAAGATGAACACGGAGCACCCATCACAAGACTTCACTACCCTGAATCAAGAAGTACAAGATATCTGGAATCAGAACGCAGCGTTTTGGGATGAGCAAATGGGGCACGAGGGAAACGTATGGCACAGAGAACTGATCAGGCCAGCAGTAGAGCGCCTGCTGAAGCTGAAGCCAGGAGAATTGGCGCTGGAGGTGGCCTGTGGCAATGGCTTGTTCTCCAGGCACATGGCGCAATTGGGAGCGCAGGTAGTGGCAACGGACTTTAGCGAGAAACTTATCGAGCTAGCGAAGGCACGAACGACCGAGCAT
>JAFATZ010000055.1 GCA_019243675.1 Ktedonobacteraceae bacterium
TGACCTCCTCCATGCCATAGAGGCGCTCTCCCAGCTGCGCTACAGGCCCAAGAATATATCCCTGACAGTGCTTTACGGTATGCACTCTATTGTACGCGGTAACGGGCGTTCCGACAAGTATTAGTCGCACTAGCAGTACGTAATTACTACCATCACCGATTCACACTTATAGCTCACAGGCGAGTTCAGTCTTACATCGTAGCCTCGCACCACTCGGCTACTCTCTGAAAAAAGCAGACCTACTACTCCTGCTCCTCGCTCTTTATAGTACAGCAATAATACCATAGAAAATTGCGATTTGCAAGATGTGAAATAGATGGTGCGACCTTTGGTGGAGATGAGGGGGCTCGAACCCCTGACCTCGACAGTGCGATTGTCGCGCTCTCCCAACTGAGCTACATCCCCACGGTTAAGACGATGATAACATATTGTAGGGGAGTTGTAAAGAGTTTTTGGTCGCACATGGGAGCGACACATTCTCTCGACAGCCTGTTTCCAGATATGTTACACTGCAAAAAGCATAAATGAGAAAGGAACTTCTGTCACCATGCCCGAGACCAATGGAACGCACACAGCTTATAACCGTCGCAGCAGCATGATTACCGAGGGGGATGTGCGTGCCCCGAATCGCTCCATGCTGCGAGCGGTTGGCTTGACCGATGAGGATTTTACTAAGCCGCTGATTGGCGTAGCGAGTACGTGGAGCGAGATTACGCCGTGTAATGTGCATATCAATCGTCTGGCGGAGAAGGTACGAGAGGGGGTACGTACAAGCGGAGGTGTGCCGCAGATATTTGGCACGATTACGGTCAGCGATGGTATTTCGATGGGAACAGAGGGAATGAAATTTTCCCTGCCCAGTCGCGAGGTGATCGCCGATTCAATAGAATTGGTGGCCAATGCGCAGCGCTTTGATGGTGTGGTGGCTATTGGAGGATGCGATAAGAATATGCCGGGCTGCTTGATGGCTCTGGCACGTTTGAATATCCCCAGCTTATTTGTCTACGGCGGAACCATTCTCCCTGGCACCTGTCACGGCCATGATGTCGATATTGTGAGCGTCTTTGAAGCAGTTGGCCAGTACAGCGCGGGCAAGATCAACCGAGAGCAGTTGAGAGAAGTCGAGGCCAGTGCTATTCCAGGGGCGGGTTCGTGCGGTGGTATGTACACAGCCAACACCATGTCGTCGGCTATTGAGGCGCTGGGTATGAGCCTGCCTGGTGGCTCTTCCATGCCAGCCGTCACCGCACGCAAAGCACAAGACTGCTATGATGCAGGACAAGCAGTGGTGAGGCTGATCGAGCAGGATATCACGCCCAGACGTATTCTTACCAAGAAGGCTTTCGAGAACGCTATCACGCTAGTGATGGCCCTGGGCGGCTCAACCAATGCTGTGCTGCACTTGATCGCTATCGCCCGTCAATTGGACGTACCTTTGACCATCGACGACTTCAATCGTGTCGGACAGCGTGTACCGCATCTCGCCGACCTCAAACCCGGTGGCAAGTTTGTCATGGTCGATCTTGATCGTGCGGGCGGCACTCAAGCAGTGTTGAAACTGCTACTCAAGGCCAACCTGCTGCATGGCGATGTGCTCACCGTTACAGGTAAGACGCTGGCCGAAAACCTGGAGAGTGCTCCCGACCTAGCGGAGGGGCAGCGCGTCGTGATGCCCATAGACAAGCCATTACACGGCTCGGGGCCACTAGTTGTTCTCAAGGGTAATCTCGCTCCCGAAGGTGCCGTGTGCAAGATTGCGGGCCTCTCCACCACGAGCTATCGCGGCCCCGCCAGGGTTTTTGACTCAGAAGAGGCCACCTTCGAGGCGATCATGAACCACAAGATCAATCACGGTGATGTCGTGGTCGTTCGCTACGAAGGCCCCAAGGGCGGGCCTGGTATGCGTGAGATGCTTGCCGTCACCTCCGCCCTCATTGGTCAGGGCTACGGTGAGACCGTTGGCCTGATCACCGACGGACGCTTTTCCGGTGGCACGCACGGTATGGTCGTCGGCCATATCGCCCCCGAAGCTCAGGTAGGTGGCCCTATCGCCATCATCCAAGACGGTGACATGATTACTATCGACGCTGAGCGCAATCTACTCTCAATTGACCTGAGCGACGAACAGATCAAACGCCGTCTGGCGCAGTGGCAACCACCTGCACCCAGATACAACAGGGGTGTTATGGCAAAATACGTCAAGCTCGTCACTTCCGCCTCCGACGGTGCCATTACCGATTAACATAACATCAATAACAAACAAGAAGTTCACCGCTCCCGTAGTGAACTTCTTGTTTGTTATTGATACATAACCATCAGAGGCGACGGATCAAGTGCGAGCACATCTGAGGGAGACATCAGCGGCTTATCCAGGGTGTAGAATAACTTCATACCTGGGTATTGGATAAGCTGTTCTTTATCATACATGCGGTAGTCATCAATCTTCATGCCGGGCGAGCCGAAGCCATCCACACAGGTGATAAGCTGCACCCCTGGCTTGACCTTAATATTCTGCCAATCCGGTAGCATCTCCTGCAGAAAGCGGTGAACGATAAGTATCTTCGGTGGCAGATGCCGTGTGAGTACCAGATTAGACAGTGTGTCGATGACCCAGTTGACCTCTCCTGCCATCATGCGTCCAAAGACCTCATCGGGAATGGCACCGGGAGGCATGTCGAACTCGGGGTCGAGAGCCAGCTCGACGCCTGGTCTCTCAAGATAGGGCAGCACGAGATTGACCTCTTTCTGCACGCTGCTATGCCCTATCTGCATATCGAAGAAGAACAGAGCATGATTGCTATTCGCCAGATCAATATAATGCTCGATCGAACTGTTCGGCATGCGATAGACCCATGATTTGTCGTCCATTGGCACTGGTTGTACGACCGGAGTTACATAATCAAGGGCAGAAACAACGGGATGCGAAGGGTCAAGGTTGCTATAGGCATAGGCTTGCTCATGGAGCTTAGCAATCAATTGATCATCTGAGAATTGTCCAATCGGACCCATCACGGGTGAAAGCGGATTGCCATAGAACACTAGCAAGCGATGATCGGGAAGATTCGTATTCCATGCCCAAGCGTCGGAACTGCGAAGTTTTCGCACATAGAAACTATCATCAACAG
>JAFATZ010000165.1 GCA_019243675.1 Ktedonobacteraceae bacterium
CACCGATCACAGTATCAAGAGGTGCGTGTGAAAGCTGGTTCACAGTGGAGCGAGAAAGATATTGTGTTTTGTAACATGTACGGGGGCTATATAGAGCCTAGTGCTTTGCATAACGACTTTAAGCGTCTGCTCACAGAAGCGGAGTTACCCAACATTCGCTTTCATGACTTACTTCATAGTACGGCGACGTTGCTGTTGGGAATGGGGGTGAACCCGAAAATTGTCCAAGAGTTGCTAGGGCACAGCAGTATTAGCATGACGATGGATATCTACTCGCATGCGCTTCCTTCCATGCAGCAAGAAGCAATGGGTAAGTTAGATGATCTGTTCAGGTATTAGCAGAAAGGTAACTGTCAAATGCACTGTCAAGAGGGTTCACCTCTCTAGTACTAGATGGGTAAATCCAGGTGGGGAGCCTGATGAGATACGTGTATTGTAATGGGGTACCTAGTCCCACGAAGAGCATCAAGAGTCGAGCATAGCAGTATTATGTAACGCTTTGCCACATCGTGATGTGATGACTACCAGATGGCGTCAATTTGGTCGCCATCAAAATGAAGAGCGGATAAGCCGCACAGTAGAAGTATGAAGGCAGGCTACGCCAGGCAAAGAAGAGCGGCACTACTGCCAGTAGCATTGCTGCCTCTGGATGGCCAAGGCAGAGACGCCAGTACCAGAAAAGCGCTAACAGCATAGTACACCCTTCAAGCGAGAAATAGACCCAGTTGGGAAAGAAAGGCAGTAGATGGGTAACACTCAGATTAACTAACCCTATGCCCAGTGGAAACATCGGATCAGCTATGGGAGCAAGGATACCGGAGAGCCACGCATGGCCATCCCAGAGGATAAAAGGAAGATTAATAGCTAGGCCAATACCGCCTGCGACAACAAGACGATACAAGACCTCCTTCAAGCTGTAGCGCTGCCAGATCATGATAATGTAAAAAGGAATGAGAAACCACGCAATTTGCTTGCTTGCTATTGCTAGACCCAGGAAGATGGCGGAGCGCCAGCGATGATCTTGTTGCAACCAAGCCAAAACGATAAGCAACGTACAGAAAATGTCCAGGTTAGCCCCACTTGTCGATGCCCACATAGGGACATTTGCCATGCTCAGTAGCAGAATCCATGGTCGTAGCTCTGGGCGAGCAGCCTTCCAGGCAATCCACACAAGGAGAAGATAGCTCAAGAAATAGAAAGGTAATACGTTGTAGTCCTTCAACAGCGCGAAAGGCACTAATGTTAGGAAAGAGAGCGCAGGATAGCTCACCTTCGATTCGAACTCGGGTGCGTCATTGGATGTTGACTTGAGATCGGTGTCGAGCACAGTTTGAAAGTCGCTCGGTGTCGGATAGTCTATGAGATGCGCAAATTGGCCGCGCCGGAGCGGCGTAGTCCAATTGGGTTGAATAGAAAAACGCCGAGCCACGTCCAACATATTAGAATCGGTATAAGGGTTACGTCCCTGCAGCAGCAGTGCGGCGGCGTTGGTGTCGAGCGAGGTGCCATCGTTAGCAAGTTGTGGAGGTAGGAAGCACATGACCACAGTTCTGCCCAATTCAAAGCCGCCAACCAGTGTGATCGAGAGGGTAAGCAGAAGCAAGAGGCGTTGCCAGCGTTGAACTGGCTTTGGCCAAGGCCGCACATAGGGTGCAGGGCGAAAGGCCAGCCACATAGCCGCAAAGCTTCCCACAAACAAGACAAAAGGAATAAGTGAGGCAAAGGACTGCAGAAAAGGAAAATACGATTGATGTGGTATCTCATTGATCGTCTGTAAAATGAGGGCAAGCCCAATCCAGCAGGCTCGCCATTGCAACTCAATGACAGGACGGTTCTTTGGTGACACATCTGTTGTGAAAAAGTGTCGCATCCATGCATCTGGTAGCGTGATATACCCTGTCTCTGAATGAGTGGTATGTCTAACAACAGATTGCTGCACCTCTGCCTCCCCGTCGTAGTACCCAGAAGCGACTGTGCCAGGAGCGTTTCTCGGTCCGTTTCTACAACGAAAAGCAGATGGTTTAGGTCACAAACGAGACCATTCATTGCTCCAGAGCAGTATGTCTGTGGCATGTTAAGAAGAACACACCTTCTCCCTCTATTTTTCCAAGAATCTCCATGTCTTATCAACTATTCTCACACCTATTTCTTGTATAATTCTTGTGTATCCAGGATGATGAGCTAGCTCTTCAAATGGTTTTCTCCGTTCGCTTGTATCTGCTCAGTACAACTTGTTGTTGAAAGGAATGCGAAGTCTCTGCTCTGTTCACGGCATATGATTTCCCATTCCTTAGCAACAACGAGTTGCGAACTGCAATAATGCCTTTGGCACTGCAAGGGAGGAGTGTTGAGCGTTTCACTAGATGATACATCGACACGTGGAGCCAGTAGTTGTCAGTCCAAGGAGACGATTTAAGAACATAAGGAGGAATATCTCATGGCGAACCAGCAGCATCTCAATGTCCTTAGGCGAGGAATAAAGAATTGGAATCAATGGAGAGAGGAGAATCCAGGGATCAAGCCCGATCTGCGTAGAGTTGTGCTCAGTGGAACTGACCTGAGCGGAGCCAACCTCACAGATGCCGACTTCAGTGGGTCTGTGTTCCGCCAAGTTGTACTGCACGGGGTCGACTTCAGGGGAGCCAATCTTAGTCGAGCTAACCTCACGGGCGTCAACCTCGACGGAACCTCCCTTGATGGAGTCCTCACTGACGGTGCCCTCTTCTGAAGCCCTCCCAGAAGAAGAGAGTAATAGCATTCCTGACGTACTGTGCCCAAGGGAGGACAGGTACATCGGGCGGTCTACAGCTCTTTCTTGCGTGGTAGCAGCAGGAGTGAGACGAATGCGTATCCTGCACAGCCAAGGATGAGCAGCGCAAAGATAACCATTTCACCGTCGTTGTTTGGTGTGGCAAGCATCGCAAGGCCCCACCAGAGCAGACCTGCGAAGGTGACGAATAGTAGTATAGTGCTCATGAGTTTCTTAGGCATCAAGTTATCCTTTCTGGTGAGACCTGCCCAGAACTAGCTATACTGCGCGTCCAGTTCTCTTTCCATAGGGAAGAGCGGGCAAGCATCTCTTCGGCGCTCTTCATTGAGAACTCAGTGACGCTCCCGCCCATGATATGCGCAATCTCGCGTATACGCTGTTCGGGGCGTAGCTCGTTCACAATGGTCATCGTGCGGTTCTCAAAGACCTGCTTGTTGACATTATAATGGGTATCGGCAAAGGCGGCAATTTGGGGCAGGTGCGTGACGCAGACGATCTGATGACTGTGGGTCAGTTGCCAGAGCTTTTCGCCCACCACTTGGCCACTGCGCCCACTAATACCCGCGTCGATCTCGTCGAAAATGAGCGTCGGTGTCGCGTCTGCACTGGCGAGGATGGTTTTGAATGCCAGCATGAGGCGCGAGGTCTCACCACCGGAGGCGATTTTGGTGAGTGGCTTGAATGGCTCACCTGGATTGGGCGCGATCAAAAACTGTATGCGGTCTATGCCGGTGAGATCACAGGCGTAGTGCTGTTCGGGCTGTCCCTGTACGCTCGCTGGCACGCCGTTCTCGTCGGGGAGCTGTTCTATTTCAACCTGGAAACGCGCACGTCGCATGTTCAGGTCATTGAGCTGCTCTTCCATCGCGGTTGCAAGGTGCTGGGCCGCCTCTTGACGACACTGTGAAAGTTGTTGGGCAAGCACTCCAATTTCACGGCGCAGTGTTCCATCTTGCTGCTGTAAGTTGGCAATCGTCTCATCGCGGTGAATGATGCTCTCTAACTCAGTCTGATCCTCGTTGGCATGTTGCAGGATATCTTCAATGGTTGCGCCGTACTTTCGTCGTAGCTTGGTAATCAGATCCAGGCGCTCCTCGATATCGGCTAGGCGTCGCGGATCATCCTCAATATCGGACTGGTAACTGCTGATACTAGCTGCCACATCCTCCAACTGATAGATGGCTTCACTGAGCGCGTCCTCGTGCTCCTCTAGGCTCTTATCGAGGCGTACTAGTTCGCTCAGTGCGCGCTGAGCGATACGCAACTGGTCAAGTGCTGGTTTGAAGTCATCGCCGCTCCCACCCAAGTCAATGCCCTTGATTGCGCCATAGGCGTTTGCACACAATTCACCTAGACGCTCTGCATTGTTGAGCACCTTACGTTGGGTTTCCAACTCCTCAAGCTCGCCTGGGTGCAGATTGGCACTTTCGATCTCTTCGATCTCAAAGCGCAGGAACTCGGCGCGTCGAGCTTGTTCGCGTTCGTTCTGGAGCAGCGCTTGTAGGGTCTTGCGGGCATTGCGCCACTCGGTCACCTTGGTGGCAAGTTGTGTACGCAACTCAAGCAGGTTGGCATAACGGTCAAGGAAGTTCACATGCTGCTCTGTCCGCAACAAACTCATATGTTCGCTTTGTCCGTGAATGTCCACTAGCCAGCTTGCTACCTGTTGTAGCACCTGTTGTGCAAGCGCACGCCCGTTGATGCGCGCCACTGTACGCCCCGAGCGGAAAATGTCACGTGAGAGTGTCAGGACTCCCTCTTCAATCGTGAGGCCATACTCATCAAGCAACGCCGCGAGTGCCACGCGTGCATCAGCACTGCTCGCATAGACGCTCCGTCGCTCTGCTACCTTGGTCTCAGCATACTCGAAGGCATCATACGTCGTGCTTGCACCGTTGAGAGGTGTACTCTCTCGTGGCTCCGATGCATACGCTATCGCTGGTAAAGGATCCTCGATCGAGAAAATGCCTTCGACCGAGGCACGTTCACAGCCTGCACGCACGAACTCGGCACCAATCTTGCCTCCAAGCAGCGCATTGACTGCATCGATGATAATGGATTTACCGGCCCCTGTTTCACCGGTGAAGACATTGAAGAAACGGTTCAGGTGCAGGTGGAGATGGTCGATGATGGCAAAATCTTTAATCGTTAGCTCAAGTAGCATAGTTACTTTCGACTGCCTGTGCGCTGTCATTGCGCAGCTTTGCATTGATGATCTGATAAAAATACGTCGGCGGTTTGCGTCTGAGAAACTTGGTCACGTACTGACTTTTCTGTACGAGGACAGTAGCTCCATCCTTGATCTCTCGGTTCATCTGTCCATCAGCGGAGAAGACACCATTTTGTGAACCTGTCAAAATTTGTAGTGTGATCGTCGCATGTGGTGGCAGAATCAATGCCCGGTCGAAGGCCAGATGTGGTGCGATTGGTGTAATGACGATACTCTCTACCTGTGGATGCAGTAGTGGGCCACCCACCGCCATGTTATAGGCGGTCGAGCCTGTTGCGGTTGACAGAATAATGCCATCGGCGTAGGTCGTATTGTAAAAGTAGTCATCAATACATACACGAATCTGCACCATGCGCGGCCACGTTCCCCGGGCAATCACGATGTCATTGAGCGCTAGGAATGTCTCGTCCTGCCCATCTTGTTGTATATCGGCGCGTAGCATTGAGCGGTTGTCCATCCACACTGAATCGTCGCCCTCTAGATAATGGTTCAGTTCGTGAAAGAGTTCGTCTGGTTCCAGTTCCGACAGAAAGCCCACCCGCCCAAAATCGACACCGAGAATCGGCACATCCACCTGAGCACAGAGACGAGCAGCATGGAGTATTGTTCCATCTCCACCCAAGACGATCACCAACTCGCACCCCTTCAACGCTACGTCCTGCTCTTGCTCACTCTCATAGCGTAGGTCTATCGAACGGACTTGATAGTTGTATTGCTGCAGTACTGGTGCAAGTTGAGCGGCAACCTGGGCTGTGTCCTGTTTGCGCCCCTGGTACAATATGGCAATTGTCTTCACAACTCTCTCCAACTGACAGTGCCGCGTGCAACACAACGTGTCGCCACTCTCATGGTACGCTATGCGCAACAGGATGTCAACTCTAGGGAGCATGGCGCACCGCCACTCCTCTCTGCGCGAGAAACCAGCAAAATCGGTCTCGTCTTGACCTTTGTGCTTCCCACAGGTCTTCACTGACGCATGCGCTCTTCCACAAACCAGCGTGCCTCATCCTTCGACTGCACTCGTCCCTCCACCTGTGCTTCGGCAATAGCTTCGAGCAACTGCCCCACTAGCGGCCCCGGTGGGATATTCACGTGCTGCATAAGCTCCTGTGGCTGTAGCAGACGTGGTGGTAAGATGCGCTCACGTTCGCGTATGTAGCGCGTGAGCAAGAAACGTACCGTGGCCAGGTGCCGCTGCCAGGCATCGGTCAGCGGCTCAGGGCCTCGCATCGCTACGTGATCTGCCAGCGACACCAGTGCAACGTCTATACCCTTAGGGCCAAGATCCACAAAGAAGCGACGCACGGCGCGCTCGGTTACCACCGCTCGGCTCAACTGTCCTGGGCGCATGTGGTTGGCCACCACCTGCCGCACTAGGCGCTGATCCTGCGTGCTCGCTCCTAGGCGTTTGAGAATCGCCTGTGCCAACGGCACGCCCGCCTGCGGATGATTGTAGAAATGAATGATGCCCTCTTGGTCGCAGGTCTGCGTTACCGTCTTACCAATATCGTGTAAGAGCGCTGCCAATTTCAGTACTGGCATCGCCAGTTGCGTATAGGAAAAGATGCCCTGCTGCTCAGCCTCATTCAGTAACGCTCGTATCTCTGCTAGGTCTCTGTGCGTTGCCTGCGTCACGGTCTCCGTCTCTGCTCGGGGTTTCCACTCGTTCGCTCTGCCCTGTAGCAGCGTCGTCACCTGTTCGAGTGCCGCCACCGTCTGCAGCATATGGTTGAACACATCCCAGTGGTGCAATCCAGGCTGCTGCACTCCTTTGGCGGGACTACACTCCGGCATCAGCACCGTCAGTAGCCCATATTCATCCAGTACATGCAACCACTCCGTCGCTCCGGTCGGTTGCAGCACTGCATACATCTCGTCGTGTACACGCTCAGATGCTACCCCAGCTAGTAGCGGGGCATTGCGTTGCATCAGCCCCGCTGTCTTGCCATCGGGTGCTAGACTGTAGCGCTGCATACAGCGTACACCACGCAGTAGGCGTAGCGGGTCTCGCTGAAATGCACGCTCATCCACTACGCGCAGACGTCGCCTCTCCAGGTCGCTTGCTCCCTGCAATGGATCAACCAGCCGCAACTGTGCCCCTTCTGTCACGTGTTGTACGACACTAGCCAATGGGGCCGCGATGGCATTCAGCGTAAAATCGCGCAGGCGCAGATCCTCCTCCAACGTCTTGCCCACTCGCGGCGCGACATCAAAGACCGTCTCTTGCCCATCGCGCTTGACGACCACGCGGCTTGCCTTCTCGTGCATGCGCACATAATAGCCGCCCAGCTTCTCTGCCAACTGCCGTGCCAATGCGTGCGCATCGCCCTCGCTGACGATATCCCAATCCTGCGGCATTGGCTCGTGCAGTAGCAGATCGCGTACCGCACCCCCCACTAGGTACGCCTCAGCGTGTCGATCCGCCATGTAGCTGGCTATCTGTTGTAGCAGTTGTATGGTCCTTCTCTCCAAACTTCTCTGCTCCATGACTCCATTATAAAATACATCCCAACGCTTGTTGCCTCTTCCCACAGCCATTATATCTCTTCTCGCATCCTTTGAGCCACTGTTTCCCGCTCGTGCTCACACACTATATTGACGTGTTTCTATTTGCTTTCTTGCTGTGTTTATTTTATGCTAGCGACAGATAGGTCACTGCCTATCAGTGAGCAGTCACAAAACACATTGTCGTGTTGTTGGATCGCGGCTATGCGTATGCACTGTACTGGTCTTATGAAAATTGTTGGGTTTTTCATTCGTGGTCGAAGTTATTATGTAGCGAGTGAGGGAAGAAACAACGAAGGCTCGTTCTACTTATCTTCACGTAACTACCTCTAGACTTAGACCACACAAAAAGAGAGGTTTTTCAATGTTCTCTGAAACCGAAATCGAACTGAACATGCTCCCTATTGCAGCTTTGAACACCCTGGAGTTTTGTCCCCGCTACTTCTACTACGAGTGTGTTGCGCATCGAACGAGCAGGCATGCTGAAGATCTGTCTGAGCGAAGAGGTGACGATGCAGTGGTGCAGGCAGAAGAAACACAACTGCGCCGCCTATGGGTGTGGTCATCTCATTTCAGAGTGAGCGGCTACGCCACGGTCATGGAGGAGAGTGAACAAGGCTTCGTTCCGGTTGAGTACCGTAATGGGAAGATGGCTGAGTGGCTGGATGCGCCAATACAGTTGTGTGCCCAGGCGCTCTGCCTGGAAGAAATGACTAACTGTTCTCTGCAGTATGGCTATGTGTACCATGAAGATGGAAGACAACGAGAAAAAGTGGACTTTAGCGAGATGGTACGCCAGCAAACGGAAGCATCTATTTACTACGCGTTTGCGCTATTGCAACAAGAACAGGTTCCTGCCCCGCTGGTAGTGAGACAAAAACGGCGTGCTCGCTTGCCCGTTGCTCATCCCAAATGTCAAGGATGCGCGCGACGAGTACAGTGCCTACCTCGTGAGGTCTTACTGCTACAGCGGAATAGGCCGCATCCCCTGCTGAAGAGCGGACAAATGCCTTTCGTCCTGTCGCCATTCCATAAAGCGAACGACGTCGATGTGTGTGAGGGAAGGAGATAGAATATGTCAACACTGTATCTCAGCGAACAACACGCGTGTGTAAAGAGCCGCAACGACTATCTGATCGTACAAGGTGCGGACAAACGGATGGAACTGCCACTAGCCAAGCTATCACAGGTGGTCGTATCAGGCAACGTCACGCTCACCACTCCAGTGATGCAGAGCTTGTTGGAAGCAGGCATAACGATATGCTATCTCTCAGCGCAGGGACAGTTTCTGGGCAAACTCGTACCACCGTTGGCAGGAGATGCAATGGTACGCCAGAAACAACATCGTATGCATGATGACCCTCGACGGAGTATGCTGGTAGCGCAGGCATGTATGCATGGAAAGTTGCACAATATGTGTAGTATGCTCATCAATTGGCAACAAGCAAGCGGTATTACTGAAGTGGATGAGGCAATTGCAGCGCTAGGGGCGATGCTGCACGGACTACAGGAAGAACAGAACAGCGAAATGCTGATGAGTATCCATACGAACGCATCTGAAGTCTATAGAGAGGTGTTTGGCAAACTGCTAGATAGCGCGGTGACAGGTGTGTGGCACAGTGAGCGTGCAGGAGCGGATTGCATGAAGGTGCTGTACAATCTCAGCAATGTGCTGCTCCTACAACAGGTGACCACAGCCATCCACCTTGCTGGCCTTGATCCAGATATAGGATTTCTGCATCGTATGAGCTATCGCTACCCTGCGCTTTCGTTGGATCTGATGGAAGAGTTCCGCCCACTGATTGCAGACGACGTGGTGCTCGACGTACTGAATCGGAGAATCATCGTCGAGCAGGATGTGCAGGAAGAGCGAGGAGTGGTGCAACTCAACCCGACGGCGCGCAAAACGTTCTTCTTGGCCTTTGAGCAGCGCCTCAAGAAGCAGGTACAGCATCCACACTTCGGCTACTGGACGAGCTATCGACGATGTATAGAGGTGCAGGCGAATCTGCTGGGCAAATATCTCGCCGAGGAAACGCAAGAATATCGGCCCTTTTGCGTCGAGAAGCGGCGTGCGGTGAAACAAGGGGAGGAATAGAAAGTCCCGACGGTTCACTCCTAGCGTAAGAGGAGCGCTGACGCCAGTACCGTAGTCAGCGCTCCTCGTAGTCCTCAGCTCGTCGTCCTCGCCCAAATCGTGTAGCTCACTGATGATAGGACAACGTGTTGAGCCTTCAGGGCTTTGCTCCATCGCTCAGTTGGTCGCGCTGCATAGGGAAGAGGGGTGACGAGTCGCTTTTTGCTCTTTTCGTCGAGCGAGGTCGTAGACGTTTCGAGAACATCCGTAAATTCTAGAAGTAAGGTGATTCTTGCTGCTTCGCGTACTCCTCCCTCTTCTGTTTGCGAAGACACCATGTTCAGATACTGGACAGTCATCGTCATCAAGGGCTCCAGGATTCCTTCTCTCATGCACTGTACCTCCTGCTCATCCGAAGGACACAGCCCCCCAGGGCAATCGCATCTAAATAAACGCATCAACGAAAAACAAAAAAGAGGAGGTGAGAAAATAGGTCAAAAAAGCAGGCGACCAGGAGAGGGAAGAGAAGGCCCGGCGAGAGGTGAAAAGCATTTTTGGGCAAGTGGAAGACCCTCGAATGGAGCGAACCAAGCTGCATCGATGACGAGATAGCATGATCCTGGCGTCTTGTGTGGGGCCGAGGGATGGGTGGAGATCGAGGAATGTGGGAAGGCGAAGGAAGCCTGGTTCACGGAGTGAGTGCAATTGCCCAATGGTATCCCCTCACATGACACGTTCGGGCGCGTCTTCAGCGTGATTGATCCCAAGCAGTTTGAAGCCAGTTTCATCCCATGGGTGCAAGGGATCAGCCAAACGGTCAAAGGAGTCATCGCGATTGATGGGAAAACGCTGCGTCGCTCGCACGATCAGAGCGCAGGCAAAAAAGCGCTGCATCTAGTCAGTGCCTGGGCGGGAGAAAATCGTCTGGTGTTGGCGCAACTCGCGACTGAAGAGAAGTCCAACGAGATTACCGCGTTTCCGCTGCTTGTAGAGCACCTGGCGCTCTCCGGCTGCATGGTGACCAGTGATGCGATGGGGACGCAAACCCAAATTGCCGAGCAGAGTATCGAGCAAGGAGGCGACTATGCCCTGGCGCTCAAAGACAATCACGCCAACCTGTGTGACGAGGTGAAAGCGACCGTTGCTTTGGCAGAAAAAGAGGGCTGTGTCAGCCCCGCCTGGGAGTCGGCTCGACAGGTGGAGAAAGGTCACGGTCGCCTGGAAATTCGCGAGTACTGGACGCTCTCTGACCCAGAAATCCTGGCGTATGTGGACCCAGGACATCAGTGGAAAGGCGTGTGCGGCAGGGGGATCGTGCGAGCGCATCTGGAGCTGAAGATCACCAAAGAAACATGCTACTTCTTGCTCAGCTTTTCTTCCGTCAAAACCGTCTCCACCGCCATCAGAAGCCACGGGGGCATTGAAAACAGCCTCCATTGGGTGCTCGATGTCGCTTTTCGCGAAGAAGAAGCGCGCGTCCGGCTTGGTCATACCGACGAAAGTCTTGCGGTACTGCGTCATACCAGCGTGAATGTGTTGCGTCAGGAACGCTCTTCCCGTGTTGGCATCCATGCCAAACGTCTCAAGGCTGGGTGGGACAATCAATATCTTTTGCGGGTCCTTGATGGGGTTCATGAGATGCAATTACCCTGAGTAGTGAACAAGAGAAATACCGAAAACAAAATACTTCTTGCGCTCCCCACGGCTCGCAGTGAAGCAAAGGATGAGATCAGGCACGCCTGATCTCATCCTTTTTGAAATAGCAGAGAGTAATGCGCATGACGGTTCACGTCATTGCAGGGCGGCTCATTTTCACCATCGGGACGCGCTAGTGCCTGAAGATCATCGAGATATGCTTTATCGATCATTTCATATTCGAGATTGTCCTAGGCACATATCAGTTAAATGCTGAGATGTAGAAAGTGTACACTTCATTTATGTGATTTGCTCCGCCAACTCTAAAATAATTCCCTCTGGACCACGAACGTAGCATAATTTATACTCATTTTCATAGGTTTGTATCTCGCTAAAGATTTCTGTCCCTTTCTTTTTCAATGTGGCAACAATAGCTTCAATATCTTCGACAGCAAATGCAATATGCCTGATGCCCAGAGTATTTGCAAAGGATTGCCGAATACCTTTTTCATCCAACGGCGTATAAAACTTGGCTAGCTCTAGACGTGCCTGACCGTCTGGCGTCCCTAACATTACAATTGCTGCTTTAACGTCATTAAGCCCAACTACCTGATCCACCCACTCTCCTTCCACTTCTCCTTCCCCTTGCACTTCAAGTCCAAAATCAAGAAAAAACGCTTTAGCGGCAGAAAGATCACTTACGATTACACTCACGTGATCTATCCTGTGGATCTTCATATCTCATACCTCCTACTCCTTATAGTATAGAGCAGAAAGGAAAGTGTAAACAATAGCTGTCAGTGACATCAAGTAAGTTAGGTGTCGATAGGTAACTTTTTTAGAAAGGCATTTGGCCGCTTGTATCATCTCTTGCTCCTTTCTTTTTGTTGATGAGATGCGATTGCCCTGGACAGCCCCCCCGTTCAGGTTGACAGCCAACAAGCCGATAGTGTATAGTCAGAGTAAACAGGAACCCTCGCTATTTCTACTGTATCGGCCAAAAGGCGGCACAAAGCCGTTGTACTGGGGAACGTGTAAGCATTGAGTGAACGTAGTGTTGCTTCACCCGCTGAGCTGTCCACGCTCATTGATCTGCTCCGTTGGCGTGCGACGCTGACCCCTGACCAGCGTATTTACACGTTTTTGACAGATGGCGAATCCGAGAAAGAGCACGTGACCTTCTCAGAGCTTGACCTGAAGGCCCGGGCGATCGGGGCGATGTTGCAGGAGGTCACCGAGCGTGGAGAGCGTGCAGTGCTGATCTATCCTGCAGGGCTAGAGTTCATACTCGCATTCTTTGGCTGTCTCTATGCTGGCGTCATTGCCATTCCTGTCTATCCACCCACCTCGCTGCGCTCGGGCCGAGCGCTTGCCAAATTTCGTGCCATTGCCAACAACGCGCAACCAGCGGTGATACTCACCTCCTCAGGACTGCGCTCACGGGTGGAGAGCCTACTTGCACAAGCTCCTGAGGTGCAAGCGACACCGATAGGGACCACGGATACGCTTGAGAGGGCGAGTGAGCAGAAGTGGCACGACCCGGGTATTGACAGCCAGAGCTTGGCTTTTTTCCAATATACGTCGGGTTCCACAGGGACACCGAAGGGGGTAATGGTCACCCACGGCAATCTACTGTCGAATTTGTCCTTGATTGCCAACTATTACCAGCACCCGCCGAATGCACATGTGGTGACGTGGCTGCCACTCTACCACGATCTAGGGCTGATTGGAGGAGTCATACAGCCACTCTACAGCGGGTTTGAGTCAACAATCTTCTCATCGGCTGCCTTCTTGCAGCGTCCAATTCGCTGGTTGCAAGCGATGTCACAGACACAGGCGACGATTAGCGGTGGGCCAAATTTCGCCTACGATCTCTGTGTGCGGAAGATTACGGATGAACAGAAGGCGACACTGGATTTGAGCCACTGGGAAGTGGCGGCAAATGGTGCCGAACCAGTGCGAGCGGAGACACTAGAACGCTTTGCAGAGGCATTTGCGTCCTGTGGCTTTCGCCGTGAAGCGTTTTATCCCTGTTATGGCCTCGCAGAAGCCACGCTCGTGGTGTCCGCTGGGCAAAAAGGAAGCTTCCCGACAGTACGAACCGTGCAAGGGGCGGCACTGGAGAGCAATCAAGCGGTCGAGGCCACGGCTCAGGACAGCAAGACCAGAACGCTCGTAAGTATCGGGCAGAGCTTCTCGAATCAAAAAGTGGTGATCGTCGCCCCGGACACCTTGACGATCTGTCCATCTGGGCACGTGGGAGAGATTTGGGTGGCTGGCCCGAGTATTGCTCAAGGCTACTGGCGTCGGCCTGAAGAGACCGCGCAGACCTTTCAGGCATATCTAGCAGACACGGGAGAGGGGCCTTTTCTGCGTACAGGGGATATGGGCTTTGTGCTAGATGGCGAACTATTCATCACGGGTCGCCTCAAGGATCTCATCATCATCCGTGGCAGCAATCACTATCCGCAAGATATCGAACAGACGGCAGAGCAGAGTCATACCGCGTTGCGTCCAAGTTGTTGCGCCGCGTTCTCCATCGAGAGGGATGGCGAGGAGCGTCTGGTGGTGGTGCAGGAGCTAGAGCGTCAGTCCCTCGTGCATCTGAATCTAGACGAGGTGATGGCAGCGATCCGCCGTGCTATTGCTGAAGAGCATGAGCTGCAAGTGTATGCCGTAGTGCTCATCAAAACTGGCACGATTGCCAAAACCTCCAGTGGCAAAATTCAGCGGCACGCGTGCAGAGCAAGCTTCCTAGCTGGCAGTCTAGACGTGGTGAAGCAATGGAGGCAGAGTCTGGCCGACAACGAGGAGCCGACGTATGCCGACATGCAGACAGACATGCCACAGCAATCCGAGGGTGCGCAACCGCAGACAGCAGAAGCGATACGAGACTGGCTGGTCGTGAAGGTTGCCGAGGTGCTGCATATCAAACGCACTGAGATAGAAGTGCGAGAACCGTTGGCCCTCTATGGCATGGACTCGGTCCAGGCGGTAACGATTGCCACAGAGTTAGAGGCATGGCTAGGGCGAGAAATTCCGGTGACGTTGGCCTATGATTACCCTTCTATAGAGGCAATTGCCAGCCACCTAGCAGCAGGAGAGCCTGCCGCTGTGTCCTCATCCTTAAGAGAGGATGGACAGCCAGAAACGGCGACCGATGCTATCGCCATCATCGGTCTGGGCTGCCGTTTTCCTGGAGCCAACAATCCAGAGCAGTTCTGGCAACTTTTGCGCAACGGTGTAGATGCCATCACAGAAGTGCCGCTCCAGCGCTGGAATCAGCATGCCTTCTATAGCCCAGATCAGGCCATCCCTGGAAAAATGAATACACGGTGGGGTGGCTTTTTGCCGGACGTAGATCGCTTCGATGCAGGGTTCTTCAGAATATCACCCCGCGAAGCCGTTCACATGGACCCCCAACAAAGGCTATTGCTGGAAGTTGCCTGGGAAGCGCTAGAAAATGCAGGACAGGCACCTGAGAAGCTGGCTGGTAGCCAGACAGGGG
>JAFATZ010000181.1 GCA_019243675.1 Ktedonobacteraceae bacterium
AGCCATTGCAGAGCGCATGGCGGCAAGGTCTGCTACGGCGGGAATGCCTGTAAAGTCTTGCAACAGTACACGTGCTGGCAGGAAGGGATACTCTATATCAGCCAGTGCAGCCTTGCCAGGTGTCCAGTGTCCCAGTGAAAGTACCTGCTCAGCCGTCACGATCTCCCCATCCACATGGCGCAGCACGTTCTCTAGTAAAATCCTGATAGTGAACGGTAAACGCTCCAACTGTATACCCTGTTGTGCAAGCGATTCCAAGCGGTAATAGGTGAACGTTCCTAGCGTGCTTTCAAGAGTTGCACGAGCACCAAAAGCATCTTTGTGTGTGGTCATATACATTCCTGACGCTTAAAAATGAGAAAAATTGTAATCAATACTTGAAGCCAACTTGAAGGGCTAGATGAACAATTTTTCATTATCCCTTATTATAACATTCCACTTAGGGCATTCCTATTCTCCTTGCAACCCCACAGGGCTTTGCCATTCTGCTGCTACCCGAACCCCCCACCCCCGACGTGTTGAAAGAAGTGGTGTTTGTGCGGGCGTTCGCCCACACAAACACCACTTCTTCCTTTTTTGGGCGGGGCTTGGCAACTGCCGACGCCCTTTTCCACAGAATGGCAAAGCCTTGGGGTTGCCAGGGCTTTGCCATTCTGCTGCTACTGGCCGAACCCCCCACCCCCGACGTGTTGAGAGAAGTGGTGTCGTGCGGGCGAGCGCCCGCACGACACCACTTCTTCTTTTTTCGGTGGGGCAGGGCAACTGCTGATGCCTTGCAAGTAAATAGAGGACACGATATTGATGCCCCAAAAGCAAAGAGGGGGGCGTTTAAATTGTAGCAAGCAAGTAAAGTTGCTCATGCATATGAACGTTAGTGATAGTTTTCACCATTTGCCATGTCACTAAACCTATCTAAAGCCCCTCTAATCCAGAGCCAAAACTGGGCTTTCGGATAAGCTCTAAGAAAGCGAGCAACACACATGTCTACGAGCTTTTCAGAGGGGGATAATGTGCGTCAAATGACGCCGATTATCCTCCCCAGTATGATTGGCACGGCCATTGAGTGGTACGACTTTTTCCTCTACGGCACGATGGCAACGTTGGTCTTTCCCAAACTCTTTTTCCCAGAGACTGACCAGGCGGTCGGTACTCTATTGGCCCTCGTAACTTTCCTGGTTGGATTTGTTGCCCGTCCTTTTGGTGGCGCATTTTTTGGTCATTTAGGGGACCGCATTGGCCGGAAATCGACCCTGATTGCAACATTGTTGCTAATGGGTATTTCTACCTTGATCATCGGCTTCCTCCCCGGTTATGCCGTTATTGGAGTGGCGGCCCCACTTATCCTCGCTCTCCTGCGGCTCGGCCAAGGCCTGGGCGTCGGCGGCGAATGGGGTGGTTCCGTCTTGTTGGCAATGGAGTATGGCTACAGGCGCAATCGCGGGTTCTGGGCGAGCTGGCCGCAGATGGGAGTGCCGATTGGATTGCTCGCTTCGACTATTGTGGTCAATATTATGCAGGCAGTGAGTAGTAGTAACTTTGGCGCAGGAGCATGGAATGCCGGGTGGCGCATCCCATTTTTCATCAGTGCATTGCTCATACTCGTCGGTCTGTACATCCGCCTGCGCGTCCTGGAAACTCCCCTCTTTGCTAGAATTAAGCAAGAAGGGCGAGAAGCACAGGCACCAATTCTTGATGTGTTCCGGTATAGCACGCCAGAGATTCTCCTTAGCGCGGGCGCACGTTTTGTCGAGCAGGCCCCATTTTACCTCTTCACAGTGTTTGTCATCACCTATGGGATATCGAAGTCGATTGGCCTGGACAGAGGGACTATCCTGAATGCGATTACTGTTGGAGCGGTGATTGAACTCTTCACCATTCCGGTCTTCGGCTACCTCTCGGATAGGGTGGGCCGCCGCATCTGGTATCTGATCGGCTGCGTGCTCATGGCGGCGTTTGCCTTTCCGTACTTCCTGCTGATGAATAGCGGAAATGGCATCATCTTTGGCCTGGGCGTAGTGCTCTCCCTGTGCGTGTTCCACGCCTGGATCTACGGTCCGCAAGCGGCTCTGATCGCCGAACGCTTTGGCACGAAGTCACGCTATAGCGGTTCCTCCTTGGGGTACCAGCTTGCTTCTCCCTTTGCTGGTGGATTGGCCCCGATCATTGCTTTGGTCTTGCTGAAAGGGCAAACGAACCTTGCAGTCCTGGGCTTGCCTAAGACCACCATTTCCATTGGTGCAGGCTCCTGGCAGGCAGTGTCGATCTATATCGTCGTCCTCGCGGTCATTTCATTCTTGTCAGTGCTAGGACTGAAGGAACTGACACGAGCGGATATATCAGATCCGGAGGTATACAGGATCACCGAAGCTACTCTGGTAGGCGAAGATTAATTTCGCGATTTATGCCACAAAAAGCAGAGAATGGCGCGTTTAAGTTGTAGCAAGCTAGTAAAGCTGCTCATGCATATAGATGCTAGTAATAGTTTTCACTACTTGACATATCATGAAACAAAATACTATAGGAGAATGAACTGTGGAAGACCCAACAGAGTGTCGCAACTTAGCCCGCAAGATTCGCGATGATGCGGCAGAAGCTGAATTTCAGGTACCCGTTCCCCCTCATCCAAATAACGGGGATCGGGAACTCTACTAAAGGGCTGCACCACGACCCTAACACTGGTGAAGTCATCTTAAGGGACTATGATGCTTGGATCGCGGCCATCAACAGCGGTAAGTTTGCCGACTTCGAGGCTCTGGCCGCCAACGGCCACCTCGGTTGTTCCGACCCAGCACGTCAGCGCCGTTTCGTGAATCCTCTATCGGGCCAACGCTCACCGTGGGTGGCGAATTGAACAAACTCGCGTGTAACATCTCTCAAGCGCGTGATCTCGCTGGTGTTCACTGGCGCACAGATGCTACGGAGGCGAATTTACTGGGTGAAAAAGTGGCTATCAGCATACTCAATGATATGCAAGAACTGTACAGAGAGCCATTTAAGGGCTACTCGCTGACCAAGTTTGACGGCACAAGGGTCACTGTCGGAGGCGACTTAGACTAAGTGAAGCAGTGTCGCTATTCTCAAAGTCAGTGAGAACGATTGTACGCCGAGACCGAGTCTGGTCTCGGCGCACAATCGTTCTGACACACAGGTGATCATTTCTCTATTGACAAAGCTATGCTCTTTTCGCTACATTAGAACAAACAAAAGTTCAATATATGTCTTACAGTGAGGAGCATTATTCATGGGGATGTGTCTGGATAGAGAGGATTGTGGCTTTCAAAATCGGGACGAAGCTCGCTTTTGCGCACGCTGTGGTATTCCGATGCGTGGCACTTTTCTCAAGGAACGCTATGAGGTAGAGGAATTTGTAAGTAAAGACCGTGGAACGGTTACCCTACGTACCCTTGATCGCTATGAGGACGTCACTCTGCTCGTGCGTGCGCTCATCCCAAAAGAGACGAGTGTGCAGGAGCGCGAGAACTTTTTACAGGATGCGGAACTAGCCGTTGCACTGTCAACACGTGTCAATGATGCAGAAAGCATTCGCGTTATTGACTGTGGACAAGACGGGCCAGTTGCCTTTCTGGTGAAATCGGAACACGAGGTAAGTCGTGTTCCCCCCACTGTCTCACACTACCTGGCAGAGGGCAACCATGCTTATGAGCTTGGAAACTACGAAGAGGCGCTTACAGCATATGAAGCAGCCATTGCACAGGATGTGACCCTGGTCGATGCATGGAGTGGAAAGGCAGCAGTATTACTCCATTTGGAGCACCCCGAGGAAGCACTCGCAGCTTATGACTATGTTATCTCGCTCCATCCAGATGATCCAGAGCCGTGGACCTTGCGCGCTACAGCTCTACACGAACTAGGGCGCTACGATGAAGAGATGTACAGCTACGATCAGGCACTGCGCTGCAATCCTGATTATGTCTATGCCTGGAGTGGACGTGGCATGGCGCTGGCAGAGCAAAATCGTTCAGAAGAGGCACTGATGGCTTTTGAGCGTGCCCTCCTGCTCGATTCACAGCGGAGTGTTATCTGGCAGGCAATGAGCGACACGCTTTACAGTTTGCAACGCTACGAGGCGGCACTCATCGCCGTCAATCACGCACTTGAGATTGAGCAGAATAGAGCAGCTTTGTGGGATACAAAAGGAAACATTCTACGACGTATGAGCAAGCCCGAGCAGGCGTTACTCCTTCACGAAAAAGCTAGCCTGCTTGATCCACAAAATGCAACGGTCTGGTTCGACAAAGCTAATGATTTGCGCGACCTACGACGCTACCCAGAAGCTCTGGCCGACTACGACCAAGCTCTTGCAATCGACCCAACGCTCGCCGGGGCGTGGTATAATCGTGGTAACGTCCTGGTAGCACTGCAGATGTTTGAGGATGCTTTGCAGTCCTATGACCGTGCGCTCAACTACGACAGCGGCCTAGTCTCGGCTTGGTATAATAAAGGGAGCTTACTTCATCAGTTAAAACGTCATGAAGAAGCGCTCTCGGCTTTTGATCACGCCTTGGCTCTAGACGTTCATGCTATTGCTGCATGGAACAATAAAGGGCTTGCGCTCTTTGCCCTAGGGCGCATGGATGAAGCGCTCGCTGCATTAGATCAAGCTACCTCGTTTGCTCCAGATGAGCCGGACGCCTGGTATAATAAAGCAGTCGTGTTGGAGAAATTTGGCAGAACGCAAGAGGCGCTTATCTGTCAGGATTGGGCTCGCTCTCTTGAGCAGCAAACACAAAACCTCGGAGCATAATCCGTTTTCGATACCGCTCTTGGTACCTCAACATGTGCTCTATACTGTTTCTACGACTTGGAGGAGGGCATGCGACGCTGCGCCGATCAAGTTGACTGCGGCTACGACAATCAGGGACGCGATTTGTTTTGTCGAGCGTGTGCGCTGCCATTGCTGCATACGGCGCTGGCTGGGCGTTACGTAGTGCAGACCTTGCTAAGTAAGGGAGGGTACGCGGCGGTATTTCGTGGCGTGGACCAGAATCTCTCGCGCCCCATCGCAATTAAAGTGCTCTTACCAAGTAAGACAACCCCCAGTGAACGTGAACACTTCCTACGAGAAGCACGCATTGCTGCTACACTCGACCATCCTAATATTGCGTCAGTGCTCGACTATGGAAAAGATGGTCCCAGCGTGTTTCTTGTCATGCCCTTATACACTGCCGGTTCGTTACGCACTCGTATGGCACAAGCTAATGGCCCGCTTCCGGCACACGAAGCCATAGATAACTTTCACCAACTTGCCAAAGCTTTGCACTATGCCCACACGCGCCCGCGCCCTGTCATTCATCGCGACATCAAGCCGGAGAATATTCTCATTCATCAGGAGGATCATCGGCTGGTCATCACCGATTTTGGCATCGCACGCTCCTTGGAGCCTGGTGCGCGGGTCGGCAAAACGATTACAGTGCGCGGTACAGTAGGCTATATGGCCCCCGAGCAGATCAACGGCATCGTCGACCCACGTAGCGATCAGTATGGCAGTGGCGTTGTTCTCTACGAGATGATCACAGGCTACCATCCACTCGATCCATCTGGCAACACTCCCGCTGTATCAACGCTCAATACGGAACTACCGTCAGCGCTTGACGCAGTTGTGTACCGTGCCCTCAAGCGCCATCCAGAGGAACGTTTTGCGGATATGCTGGAGTTCATGCGCACGTTTGATCTTGCTTGCTCCCCAACAACCAAATTGCATATTCCCGCGCGTATGCCAGTTGTAGAAGCGCAACTCTCCTCTCACGCTAGCCTCAACGTCACTTCCAACCTTGGCAGTTCGACAGGCTCACCTCTCTCTGCCAACAACACCAGCAAAAGCAGCGCAGTCAACAGTCAGTATACGCCGCGTTCCAATCCGAGCACGGGCAGTGTACGCGAGAAATGCCGTGAGGGTGACCAGTACCTAAGACAGCAACAGTATCCACAGGCGCTGCAAGCTTATGAAGAAGCCTTGCGTTTGAATCCGCGCAATTTCTACGCCTGGAATGGCAAGGGAACTGCACATTACAATCAGGGCAATTACTCCAAGGCTCTGGAAGCTTACCAGCGTGCTACAGATATTAATCCCGAGAATGCCGATGCGTGGGTCAGCGCAGGCCTTGTCTTGCAGCGTATACAGCGCTATCAGCAAGCACTTGTCCACTTCGAACGTGCGTTGAGTATCGATGCCCAGTACGTAGCGGCATGGAATGGCAAGGCCGACGCTCAGCTTGATATGAATCTGGCAACCGAGGCTACAGCTTCCTACGAACAGGCTCTCACTCTCGATGCAAACAGCTTCCATGCCTGGAATGGTCTGGGAAACGCCCGTTTCGGTTTACGCGATTTCGTGGGTGCCGTGGATGCCTATAAGCGTGCTCTACGCGTGAATCCCCGCAACGTCGTGGCCTGGTGCAATCAAGCAGAAGCCCTTGTGCGACTGGGACATAAACGTGCTGCCCTTGATGCCCTCAACGAAGCTACCGAGATGGATAAAGGCTATGCCCGCGCCTGGCTACTCAAGGCCGAGGTGTATGAGTCCCTGGGCAACCCGCAGGAAGCGCAGAAAGCGCGCAGACGCGCTAAGTCCTGGGGACTAGTCAATTAGCATGACAAGTATAACATGGACTGCTTATATCTTTTTCCCCTCTAAAGCCATCTTTTCTAGCGTATATACTTCCTTCAAGAGAAGTTGAATGGCTTTTTCTTGCTCACGGTAGAATTGTCGCCTACTTCTTATCCCAAGACGCGCTCGTGTTTGCTCATTTTGCAAATTATAGCGGAAATAGTGATAGTATAGAATATTGTACGATCTCCATTCTGAAGCGCTATCCGCGCGTGTGCCGTTTGCACTCATTCGCGTAAAGGCTGCCTTGAGCAAGTCACGGACAATAGTTCCTTTTCCAGGTACCCCAGCCAATGCCTGCTCATAGCGCATGGTCACGTAGTGAGTCGTGGTCAGTTTCGTGGTTTCAAGGAAGGCGGTGTTGGCCAGATTATCCAACGCTTCCTTGATGTCTTTGAAGGTGATGTCAGTATCACCGAAGTGCTCATGGACATATCCGCGAAACAAGGCACTCTCGCTCAGTTCAGCCATCTTGCGCGTAGCTCTCGAGGTAATACGCGCCTCTCGGATCACCTCTTCTTGCTCTGTTTGTGGCAGTTTCTCTATGATATCTTGGAAGCATGGTAACAGTTCACTGTACACACTCTCCTGTAAACGGTTCAGATCTACAGATGTGTGCTGCTGTTGACACTTCTCTGCAAACAAAAAGCGGCTCGTCACCTGCAGAAAGAAGGGATGCCTCCCCGCTTGCTCAAGGATCCAGGTCACTTCTTCATTGCTAAAGGAGCACGCTACTCGCTCTGCGGGCACAACTACGAGCTGGCGTGCTTCTTCGGGGGTAAGGGGACCGAGTGAGCACACATGGAAGATAGTAAAAAAAGGCGAGTCATAGACCCCGGAGTGGCAAATCTCCACCAGACGTTTTACTGAGGCAGTGACATAGGAAACCAACTGCTGTGTTGCGAGACTGCGTAACGAGGAAAAGAATTTGAAATCAAAAGCCTCGTTCTGCGCTACTCGGTCAAAAGCGTCCAACAAGAGCACTACATGCAACCTTGATGTATGAATATCACGAAGCACTTTTCTGAAGCGATCTTGCCACGTCTGCACAGAACTATCAGGGGCGCTCACCTCTTGATACTGCTTCACCGTCTGCTCATAGGCAATTCGAAAAAAATCGTCTGGTGTTCTGTCGAAGTAGTCTCGTAAATCGAGCAGCACAAAAATGTAGTGCTGCAGATGATATCCTAGGCGCTGATGTAACACAGATGAGCCTACATATTGGAGTAGAGAGGACTTGCCACTATGACGAGAGCCAATAACAGAGACACTTTGCTTTTTTTCGAGCATATCGTAGATGAGACGAAGTTCGTATTCACGCCCAAAGAGCATCGAAAGGTCACGTACTGCGTTGTTGTCAGAATAGGGGTTCTGCAGTCTTGATATTCCTGTCATTCATACTCTCCTTCCTACCGGGGGGACCGCGAGGGTCACCCCTGCTATATCACGGGTTGTGCTGTGTAGAGATGGCAGTTCTGTCTCTACTCTGCCCCTACATGTGCGCTTGCAAAGTATTTCCATGCATATCTTGAATTCTGATAAAGGTATCGCCTGTTTGTATATGATCCTTGACGTAGGCAATAAACGAGGCCGCAAGGCTGTCAGGATTTTTCCTCGTGTACATGTGCTCAATAGCCCAAAAAGGGTAGACGTTGTGCTCGATTGATGCATATGTTGGTGCTTGCCCATTAATTTCTACGGGCGAGATCACAGAGGTCATCTTGCCTGCAGTTGCCTCGTCTACATAGCCAATCGCACCAGGAGTCTGTGCAACCGCTTGTGCTACTTGGTCCGTTGTATCCCTCTCTTGATAGCTAGAGCTAGGAGCACTGTGTGCTTCAATGCCACCCAACACGTAGTGAGTAAAGGTATAGTACGTCCCAGAGGTGGTAGGCCGCCCGAAGACTTGAATAGGAATGTTAGGCGCACGACTATCTACTTCGTTCCAGTTCCGATAGCTTCCATTATAAATCTTGAGTAGTTGGTCGGGCGTGAGACTGGTTATCCCTGTTACGTCATTGTTGACGACAATAGTGAAGGGAATCACAGCAACTTGATGGTCTTCAAGATCAGCCGATCTTGAATTCACAGTGTTGCTAGGCACCTCGGAACTTGCAATCTGGATTGTACCACTTGCCAGATCAGAGAGGCCCGTAGTGCTCGTACTACGCTCTACATCCACTAAGCCAATGGGACAAGCTACACGATATTTATTTGCATAGCCATTTGTAGTATCAAAGAATGCGCTTGATCCTCCCACTTTTATTGAACCTGATACACAACTTCCCTGCACAAAAGCTGTGATCAATCCTATGCTGTTGTAAAGTAGGAAGACAAGAAGAGCGCCCACTAAGGCATAGCCGATCTTGCGCCGAGTCAGCAAGATTTGCGTAGGAACAAAGGGTCTGATGTCGCCATTCTTAATACGCCCTGTTACATCTATATCTACTTTCCCTAATGTGAGCACTTTGACCTTGATCCATTCGCCGGGACGGAGCGGGACGCCGTTCAAAGCAACATAGTGGTTTTGTGCATCCAGAAAAATGTGATCCTTGGCGTTGTGTTTTGAAATACGAAGTTGCGGGGCAGCTTCGGGTATGCCTGCCCGTAAAATGATCTGCGATGATTGGTTTGGGTTGGAAGCTGTTTGTGGCGTAAAGACAATCTGGAGCTGCCTGTTGTTGTAGTAGTCCGCCTCATCTACATCCATATTGCCTTCATTACGAATTTTGATGAGCTGGTAACGTACCTCTTCTACTTGTTGACCATCCAGATATATCTTGATATTTTCTCCTCTGTCCCGATCTACGCTTACGACGTTAGTATTCTCGTCTTCAAACTCGTAAGTGATCAGCTTGCGCTGTTTCGATTTGAAGTACGTCCAAATAGCGAAGCCCGTAGCTAGTAGGGCTACGGCGAGCGCGGCCAGATTTATCCAGAAGTCCCATCCGCCTACACTTCTAATATCCATGGGGTGATACCTTTCTTCTTTTAGGAGTGATAGTCATAGAGTACCTGCCGCTATGAGTAAGTTTACACTATTGCCAGTGCCAGCAAGTGCGGTGCTAATGCCAAAAACAGTCAGAAAAGGCATAATAGTGGCACTCACTTGGCACTAGTGCTGCACTTCCCAAAGACTACTTGGCACGTGTACACAGGTAAACTTAGTTGGAAACGGCACACCTTAATCTCAACATTTTCTACCGATCAGTTTCTGCTCTAGCGAAGAAAGTGTATTATATATTACTAAGAGTATACACATAATACAAAGAAAAGGATAGTACATGTCTATACAACCGTCAATGAGTCGCAATTGGGAGGAAAATACAGAGCAACGCGCCATAGGAGATCAGATTCACGCTTTGACGGAGACAGATGAGAAAATTCTGCGCAATCTCCTCGATGAACTGCAGCGTGGGCGGGGGGTGGTAGATGAAAACGTATGGAGCTATAAGACAAAAGATTGGGCCACCAGTGTGCATGCAGCCGATATAGACGGCGACGGAGATACCGAGATACTGATCGGCTCACGAGATGGCTCTATTCATGCAACAACAAAGTGGGAAACCTTAAAGTGGGAGACTGCTCCCTCTCCTACGAAGGACTGGATTTACACGGTTGTCGGGG
>JAFATZ010000123.1 GCA_019243675.1 Ktedonobacteraceae bacterium
GTGAAGGCCCAATCCGCTAGGCGCTTCTCATCAGTTTCTCCTTTCATCCTCAGAAGGATGGGATGATGCGGATTGATCTCCAGAATGGGTTTCACCTGCGGTCCCTGCTGACCCACAGCCTTCAGTATACGCTGGAACGCGGGATCAATATCATACTGATCCACAACGAGACAGGCCGGAGAGGTTGTGAGGCGTGTGGTGACACGCACATCCTTCACCTCGTCACCTAGTGCAGTCTTGATGCGCTTGACCAGATCTTGTGCCTCATCAACGCTCTTTTTGTGTTCTTGCTTCTCTTGCTCGTCCTCCATCTCACTCAGGTCGACCTCGCCCTTTGAAACTGACTGGAAGGAGAAGTCTTTAAATTTCAGGAACTCGGTTCCGAACAGATAGTCGATGGGGTCGGACAATAGTAGCACTTCGACACCCTTCATCTTGAAAATCTCTAGGAGTGGGCTATCCTTAGCAGTGTTGAAGCTCTCAGCAGTGATGTAGTAAATCTTGTCCTGGCCAGGCTTCATACGTGCAATGTAATCTTCCAGCGACACGTCTTGTTTTTCACCAGATGTATGAGTGGAGGAGAAGCGCAGTAATTTGGCGATGGATTCCTGGTTGGGATGATCTTCGGCGAGGCCCTCTTTGAGGACTCGTCCAAACGTTTCCCAGAACGCAGCGTACTTCTCCACTTCTTTCGTTGCTAAGTCCGAGAGCAAGCCAAGTACTTTCTTCACTGCATTCGAGCGAATTGCCTCAATCATCCTGTTGTGCTGCAATATTTCACGTGAGATGTTTAGTGGCAGGTCGCTTGAATCAACGATACCTCGTATAAAGCGCAGGTAGGTCGGTAGCAGTTGCCCGGAGTCTTCCATGATAAACACACGACGCACATAGAGCTTGATACCGTGGTGACGCTCGCGATTCCACAGGTCAAATGGCGCGTGCTTGGGAATATAGAGCAACAGAATATACTCGTGTGTGCCCTCCATACGACTGTGGAGGTAGGCCAAGGGGTCGTCGAAATCGTGTGTCAAATGCTTGTAGAACTCGTTATAATCCTCTTCATTGAGTTCATTTTTTGAACGCGTCCAGAGAGCCGAAGCGCTGTTTACCCGCTCATCTTCAGTTTTATCCTTTTCCTCACTTTTCATTTCAATAGGAACTGTAATGTGATCTGAATATTTGCGGATAATCGAGCGTAGGCGATAACCGTTGAGCAGTTCGTCCTCATCGTCGCGCAAGTGCAACACAACTTGTGTGCCACGCCCGAACTTTTCAACAGTCTCAAGGGTATACTCGCCCCGACCGTCTGACTCCCAGCGCACACCATGCTCTGGTCCCAGACCAGCACGGCGTGTTGTCAGTGTCACTCTGCTCGCAACGATAAAAGATGAGTAGAAACCTACGCCGAATTGGCCGATAATATTGGCATCCTTCTGCTGATCGCCTGTGAGAGCCTGGAAGAACTCGTGTGTGCCTGACCGAGCAATTGTTCCGATGTTCTGCATTACCTCTTCGCGTGTCATACCGATACCATTATCAGAGACAGTAATAGTACGGGCATCTTTGTCATAAGAGACGCGAATTTTGTAGTCAGTGTCATCCTCAGCAAGCGCGTCATCAGAGAGAATAGCGAAACGCAATCTATCAATAGCGTCTGAAGCATTTGAAATCAGTTCACGCAGAAAAATCTCTTTGTTACTGTAGAGTGAATGAATCATCAAATCAAGCAGTTGCGTGACTTCTGCTTGAAAATTCAATGTCTCTCTGTGTGTGTCTACGGTCATATTACGTCATCCTCCACTCTTTATATATATGGTTGTGTGCTCCGAACGGCTTGGAGCTTGTAGCATACCCTACTCTATCAAATGTGGCTGATTTTTACAAGAGGATGCAAACATGAAAACAAGCTAGCTGGCATATGTTCCAGCTAGCTTGTTTTCATGTTTGCATCAAGCCTTCTCAGCCTGCTCACCATGCTCGACGATATCACCTGCTTTGAACAGTATCTCTTGCAATATATCTTTCCACTTCGGCGTCTGACGCAACAAAAATTCGAGGTCCATGCCAAAGTGCTTGAATTCCTCTCGCTGTGCGTTTGCCATAATAGCCCGTGCCTCAGCATTTTGCTCTACGGCTAATCTCTGCTCGTACCAGTTGATCGCTTCGGCCTCCTCAATCAAGGAGGCAATCATACGCGCAAAGGTACGCGTCTCTTGCGCAAGTTCATGCGCAGGCTCGTGATACTGGTCAAATCCCATAAATGCTTTCCTTTCTACTTTCCGCTTATTTGACTAACACAGAGTGGAAACAAACTCTTACCCTATCTGAGGCTTTTCCCCCCACACTGTAAGCAAAAAGAACACACCGCAGAAATCCTCCGAGAGCATCTCCGCTAACATTTCCTGGTACAACCTTTCCAGATCTTCCTTTGTAATCAGGCCCCACTTGAGCAAGAAAGGCTGAGCTAAGGGAATGAGTTTTTGCATATCTTTGAATATGCCGTGATGTGCCTCACTTCCGGCTGAGAAATCGATGGCATGGGCCATATGTTGGATGTGTTGGTAGCCAGCCTTCTGCAGAAATTGCCTCAGCAGGGGAGTCGCTCCCAGAAAGTAACCTGTAGGGGAAAGGCTCTGTCCTGCACGAAAAAAGGCTTGGGTTCCTATCCGATGGACAGTTTCGAGGGCTGGACTAGTGACCAGCCCATTGTCGGCCTCGGTCAAGCGGAGGACTCCTCCTGGTCGCAACAAACGCAAGCACTCCTGCATCAGCCGAGGCCAATCCGCTGGTCTCATAAAGCCCACAATCGAACGTGCATTGATCAAATCAAAGGAGCCATCAGCGAAGGCTAGGGGCTTCGTCGCGTCCATCACTTGAAAATAGGCGTTACCTAGATGCTGCGATTGTGCCTGGTCACGTGCAAACTCGATCATAGAGACACTAATATCAATACCTACTGCCTCTATGTCAGGATAGGTGAACGCTAGTTCTTGGACCCAGCCTCCAGGGCCGCAGCCAATATCAAGTACAGAATGGATCCCCGAAAGATCAGAGCGTTCTGCAAGCAATCCTCCCATGCCCTTTGTGAAGAGACGCTCTTGGTCTAACAGGCGCGCCATCTCCGCTCCATGTTCCACATCAATAAAATACTTGTTCTGGTCGGATGATGACATACAAGTCTCCTTGTTCGTGCTGATAGAACGGCTACTGTTCCGCTTTCTGAGCGAATGAGCTACTTACGAGTTTTTCTAACCTCTCTCTATCTGCGGCTTTTCTCCCCATGCAGTAAGTAGAAAGCCCATACCGCAGAAATCCTCTGAGAGCATCTCTGTCAACATCTGCTGGTACAACTCCTCCATCTCTTCCTTTGTGGTCACGCCCCATTTGAGCAGGAAGGGCTGGCCTAAGGAGAAGAGTGCCCGCATATCTTTGAAGGAGTCTTGATAAGCCTCAGTTCCGGCTGAGAAATCGACCGCGTGAGCCATGTGTCGGACGTGCTGATAGTCGGCCTTGCGCAGAAACCACTTCAACATAGGAACAACTCCAAGAAAGTAGCCTGTGGGGGAAAGACTCTGTTTCGCACGATAGAGCGCTTGGTTAAACATTCGACTGAGCGTTTCGAGGGCCGGACTATTGACGAAAGTCCCTTCACTCTCCGTTAACCGGAGGACTCCTCCTGGTTGCAGTAGGCGCAGACACTCCTGCATCAGCCGAGGCCAGTCTTCAGGCCTCATAAAGCCCATAATCAAACGTGCGTTGATCAGATCAAAGGTACCATCAGCGAAGGCCAGAGGCTTGGTTGCGTCCCCCACTTCAAAGCTCGCGTTATCTAGATGTTGCACTTTGGCTTGGGCACGTGCGAAGTTGATCATAGAGACGCTGATATCAATGCCCACGGCCTCAATATCAGGGTAGCAGAACGCTAACTCCTGGACCCAGCCGCCAGGGCCGCAACCAATATCAAGCACGTGGTGGATGCCTGAGAGATCAGAGCGTTCTGCAAGCAAACCTCCCATGGCCTTTGTCAAGAAACGATCTTGGTCTAAGAGGCGAGCCATTTCCGCTCCATGTTCCACATCAATAAAATACTTGTTCTCGCCGGAGTTCTGGCCGGATGATGACATGCAAGTCTCCTTGTTCGTGCTGATGGGACGCCTAGAGTTCTGCTTTCTGAGTGAATGTGCCACCTAAGAGTTCTTCTTCGATCTGTTGCCATATCTGTAGTTCAGCTTGCAAGATTGGAAGAGGCTCGTGCGCTCGTGCAGCTTCTTGCATGCGTGCATTCACTAAAGATCGAAACTTGGAGAGCAACGGCTGCTGTGTCTGAGCTGGAGGGAGCAGGCCCAGTTGAATGCGCTCTGGCGCATACCAGTCCTCTCTCGCAAAAGCCAGCAAGAGCAGATCAGCGCAAGACTCTAGGAACTGCACACGTTTGGGGTCAAAAAAGTCATATTCGGTGCTTGAGGCTAGTAGAGCACCAGCGACCTGCCCTGTGTAGAGAATTGGGGCTGCTACGGCACTCTTCTCATTACGGTCCTGATAGCCCGGCGAGATCATTGAGGCATCACCTAAGTGTTGATTGGCCTGCACGCGTTGCGTTGTAACCGCTGAGCCAACGAGCGACTCGACTCCCAGTAGTGCTCCTTGCTGCGTGCTGGTGGGCCAAGGAGAGGTGCCTCGTCCTTCACTTTCGAGTAGACTGCGTACCATCCCATCTGCAGTAGGTGGTAGGCAGCGCGCCACCACCAGTGACATGCCCAGGCGGTCAGGATCCAACTGCTTCAAGGCGTGTCCCAGGATGAAATCGCACAACGAGAAAAAGAGCATGTGTGCAGGTGCACGGGCAACAGTGTAGAGCGTACGTGCATATAATGAAGGAGGAATGGCCAGAGATGCTGGCTCATGAGGCACGTCAGATAGACTGTGAGCAACATCAGGATATACCTGCTCGATCAAAGGTAGCAAACGTTCTTGTTGCTGCTTGTCCAGGGCTTGCACCAGTCTACGCAAGCTTTGCACACGTGGATTGAAACCGCCCTTGGTCCAGCGAATTAACGTAATAGGGCTCACTCCAACAGAATCGGCAAGACGTCGTCGTACATATGGGTCCTCGATCAATTGGGCCAGAAATGTACGCCATGTCTGAGAAGTACGCATATGCTCCCCGCTTTCTTGATTGAACACTCTTTATTTGTATCTTTCATTGTTGAGCATAACAGACAAATGGCATTGTCGTCAAGTACCTTTCTCTTAACATCAGCACAACTTTTGAATCGCGTTTTCTTAACATTGTAACTCACTCTTATGCATGATACAATCTCACTAGGAGGCGGACAGACGGTGGAGAGCAACGAACAACAACTGCTTGGTACAACCCTAGGAACGTGCATACTCGAACAACTCATTGGAGCTGGTGGTATGGGCACGGTCTATCTTGCACGCCAGATACGTCCAACGCGCGAGGTAGCGGTCAAAGTGTTACACACGAAAGTATCCCTACCGCCAGAGGAACAGCGTGCCTTTCTACTACGCTTCCGACGCGAGGCTGACGTTGTTGCTCGGCTTGACCACATCAACATTATGCCCATTTATGAATATGGGGAGCAAAACGGCATTGCATACTTGGTGATGCCCCATCTTACGGGCGGCAATCTACGTGACCTATTGAAGTCTCTGGGAGCGCTCCCTTTTGAACAAACCGTTGCCTACATCGAACAAGTCTCCTCTGCGCTTGACTATGCTCATGCACATAAGGTCATCCATCGTGACATTAAGCCTGCCAATCTCATCTTTCACGCTGATGGGCGGCTTGTGCTGGCCGACTTTGGCATTGCCCGCATGCTTATCAGCGATGACTACGCCACTGAAGCTACGCTTACTAGTCCAGGGCAGTTGATCGGCTCGGTTGAATACATGGCTCCAGAAATGGTGCGTGGGGAGCACACGGACCACCGCACGGACATCTATGAACTTGGTATTGTACTGTTTCAAATGCTCAGCGGGCAAGTTCCTTTCCAGGGAACCTCCCCACTGATGATAGCGGCAAAACATGTGCAGGAACTGCCACCACCCTTATACGAGATCAATCCAGCTATTTCCCCTGCGGTAGATGCTGTGGTACGCAAAGCTCTTGCTAAAAAGCGAGAGGATCGCTACACGTCGGCGGGCGAATTAGCACGAGCACTACGCAACGCTATTGCGTATCCTGATTCTGTTTCATTGAGCCACGGGTCTCAAGTTTCTGTGTCCGCC
>JAFATZ010000313.1 GCA_019243675.1 Ktedonobacteraceae bacterium
ATCGCGCAGACTGGCTTGGTTGAGCACCGTCTCAATATGGGTATTGATGTTATGCTGCAATTCCTTGAGTCCGTTAAGCAGGCGCATCGTCTCCTGATAGACTTGCGGGATGCGCACTGCCGTATTACCCTGGCGCACTGCCGCCTGTAAGAGGTCATGAATGGCGCAGATGATGCCTTGCAGCGGCTGTTTGCTGTCAGTAGCAAGCTCGTGAAAGACGCTGAGCACGCGAAATGCATAGTCAGGGATAATAAATGCTATGGTGAAATCGCCCTGTATCTCCTCGCGCAACCAGCCGCAGCGCGTCAAGTAGCGCAGAACATCGGCTGCTTTGCTGCGTACATCGCTCGTCTCGCTGCCATTGTGTCCTTCATCGAGGTAAGCAAGCAGCTCAAGGCCATGCTGGTCCTCTATCACATCCACCACCAGCGTCACGCACAGTTCCCGCGAGAGCGGCTCCTGATGACGCTGTGTCTCTTGAAAGAGCACGAGTAAAACTTCACTATAGAGCACTGCTTCTGGTGCTGCGAGAGGCGAAAACAATGTTGATGGTAGCTTCTGGAAGAGTAGGCACTCGCTCATAGTATTTCCCCGGCAAGATTGCATGCACTGAACCGTCTATTTCCCCTACGTGATAGCGTGTATGTTGCTTCCGCAAGTATAAATGCTCTGGCTCTAAATGGCAACAAAAAATCAGAAGAGTACTTATGGGTTAAATTTGCTTTTTTAGCCAGGTAGCAGTTATTATTATGTCGACAGTTACCGTCAGATCAACAAAAGAGAGGAAATTCTTAGTGAAAAAATTCGTACGTGCTTGCAACGAGATCTCAAATCGGCATAGCCTTCCTACAGTCGAACTGACAGACGCAGAACTTGAGACTATCTATGGAGGGGACAGCCTCTTAAGCGGTCTCCTAGGGGGCAGTACCCCCTCGGGGAGTGCTCCCTCAGGAAATACTACGTCGGGGGATCCCCAAGGCGACGTCAGCGTGGCTGGCCTTAACCCTAAGAATCTCCTAGGCGGCCTCACCGGCGGAAGCAGTCCCCTCGGTCTCGGTAGCCTCCTCAAGACCCTGTAGTACTAGAGGGTCTTAAAATTGCACTAGGAGCACTTCGCGCCTTACCTCCCCTTATTTGAAGCTGAAGGGGATGCAAGGCGCGTTGTTTTTGCGCTGCGGAGAGCAAGGTATGATACGGCATGAATATGCACAATCACGCGGAAACCTCGTCTACTACTCCTATCAATTATTTGAGCCATTTCCTCAGATATCCTGCATAGTCTCAACACGCTTAGGCGGCGTGAGTGAGGATCATTTGCACTCCCTCAATCTTTCGTTCAGCGTGGGCGACACCGAGCAGGCCGTTCTCACCAACCGCTCACGCCTCTATCATATTGTAGATGTTGAACCACAGTCAGTAGCCCAGGCTCACCTCGTTCACGGCAATCACATTGAGATTGTGACAAGCCAGTCACTTACTGGGACGTATCAGGCGTTTGCAGAAACTGATGGGCTGGTAACCAACGTTGCGCACACCCCTCTCATGATTCCGGTTGCGGACTGCGCGGCTGTGGCTTTTTTCGATCCCAAACAGCAAGTGATTGCCCTGCTTCACGCTGGATGGAAAGGCGTCGTGAGCAACATTGTTGCCAAGATGGTCTCGACGATGCACCAAACCTTTGGCTGCCGTACGTTTGATATTCTGGTAGCTATCAGTCCGAGTCTTGGCCCATGCTGTTATGAAGTGCGCGAAGATCTAGTGGCAGCCTTTCACGAGGCTTTTCCTACGCACGCGCAAGACTTTTTTCGTCTACGACCCGATGCTACCATCCACCTTGATATGTGGGCTGCGCTGCGCTACCAACTGCGAGAAAGCGGGATACGGCCCGAGTATATTGAAGAGTCTGGACGATGCACCGCCTGTCACCTAGATGAGTTCTACAGTCACCGAGCCGAACGAGGCAAGACAGGGCGCTTTGCAGGATTGATTGTTTTACACTCTGCGACTTGATACTATACCGCCTAGCTAATAGGCTTTACGTGCGGAGATTGCATACATTAGTGGCATGGAAGGTCGATCTGTGGGCAGAAACCAGCGCCGACCAGAGAGACGCATGTCATTATAAGGTTTGAAACCGTTTGAGTATGGATATTCTTGCAGACTAGTAAGTTGTAGTGGGGCATTTAGCAAAGCTGTAACGATTTCACCAATGCCCCATGCGAATTCGTGTACCCTGTGCGGATTCTTGAAATCTTGCACACCTTCAATATACTGGGTGTCGACCAGACCCAGACCGGACATTGCTACATAATCACCTACGCCCTCGTTCCAGGTGTATGGTTTACCGTGAGAGAAGTAGGGATAGATATGTGCCATCTGTTCGTCAAACATCGACATAACAGGGTGGAAATCAACCGTGACAAAGCGACCACCGGGTTTAAGTATGGCTGCGATGCCTTGCGCCCATGTTTGCAGGTCTGAAAGCCAACAGATGGCCCCGTAAGAGCAAAAAGCAATATCAAAGCGTTGTGTACTCTGCGCCCTCTCTGTAAGCCACTCGTAGATATCCGAGCGGTAGAACGTTGCCGGAATGGCCGCGTCTTGAGAGAGCTGGCGTGCGAAGTCAATCGCGATATCGCTGATATCCACGCCCGTCACAATAGCTCCCATCCGTGCTAAACTCAAGGTATCCTGGCCAGCGTTGCACTGGAGATGAACAAGCGAGAGACCTTTGATATCACCCAGCAGTTCTCGCTCCTCTGGGTAAAGTTTATTGCCACCATTGCGGAAAAACGCGGCTTGGTCCCCTTTATGGCTGTTGTGGGCTACTGTCGCAGCATTCCAGGACAAGCGATTCTCTTCGTGCAGATCTTTACGCATAGCGCGTTTTCCTTTCTGTTTTCCATTGTACTGCTATTCTAGCACAATAAGGGAAAAGATCAGGGCAATGGAAAGATTATTGGAAAAAGATGACAGCCACTACCCAACAGCATCCCAATACGCTATAATCGAGCATGTGGAGTATCCATAGCATCATACCTCAAGAGAGAAGCAGAAAGAGCAAGAAACAGTAGTATTATGTCCAACCAGCGATCACAGCAAACAACCTTCGCCGTTACGACACTGGGCTGCAAGGTCAATCAGGCCGATAGCGAGGCAATTAGTGAGCAGATGAGTGCAGCGGGTTTCGTGCAGCACGATTTTAATGAGGCTGCCGATATC
>JAFATZ010000472.1 GCA_019243675.1 Ktedonobacteraceae bacterium
CTGGGCCGCCGCTGAGCAGGGCAAGACGTTGCCGTTAGGTGTGACTGTGAGTTGTTGACGCGCCCAGCCGCCCATGCACGGCTTGGGATAGCGGCTATAATAGTCGGGCAGCACATAGAGAATCTGCATCTGATCGACTAAGCGCTCTCGCGCGGCGCGGACAACCAACTCGGCTTGCTGTAACTGCTCCCTGGTTGGCAAGAGTGCCGCACGGTTATGCAAGGCCCAACCGTAGTATTGTGTATTGGCCAACTCGAGGCGATCTGCGGCTAGTTCTTCCGCCAACGCTAGAATAGGCCCGATCTGCTCTATATTGTGGCGGTGTAGCACGACGTTCAGCGTCAAGGGGAAACCGAGCGCTTTGACCATACGCGCCGCCGTTACTTTCTTCTGGAAAGATGGCGTGCCAGCGATCATATCGGAGGTGTCAGCTTTGGCAGCCTGGAGACTGATCTGCACGTGGTCCAGACCGACCTTTTTCAGTTGTTCCGCCTTTGCCGGAGTGAGGGCAAGCGCACTCGTAATCAGGTTTGTGTAGAAACCCACCGCGTGCGCCTGTTCAACTATCTCTACTATGTCCCGTCGCTGCAGCGGTTCGCCGCCGGACAGGTGCAACTGCAGCACTCCTAAGGTGCGCGCTTCTGCGAAGACACGCACCCATTCGTCCAGGGTCAGCTCGTCACTGTACGACGATAGGTTGAGCGGATTAGAACAGTACGGGCAGTGCAGCGGACAACGATAGGTAAGTTCCGCTAGCAGCCCGAGAGGTCTATTACTCGCCTTGTTCATCTGTGATATCCAGTAATCTCTTGTTCATTAGGCGGTTCAGGAAAGTCAAAACATCCTGCTCGACTGGGCGATGGTACTGCTCACTCAACGTGGCAATGATGTCCGACACGCAGCGTTGACCGTCACAAAGAGCCATGATGGCCGCGGCGGTCGCATTAAGCACTAGCACGCCTTCGGGCATCAGTATGACTTGCTGCTCACGTACAGGATCCCACTGCAGACGTGCGTGAGCGTTCAGCCGAGGCCGAGCGGTCAGCGTCACCTCGTGCGGTGTCGCGCCCATGTTATTTCTCCTCGACTGCATGATGAATAGAGTCCAGCATACTCCAGAGGACATCGCATTTGAAGATCAGGGCAGCAATGGCTCGCTCCTGCTGCTCCCGCGTGCGACAGTACTGCACTACGATATCCACCGCATGGCTGGCGTCACGAGGTCCCTGCAGTAAGCGATTCCTGAGATACGTCAGGCCATTGTTATCAATCCAGTCGTAGTGCTGTTCGAAGGCATCAAGGCGCTCTTTCATCAGATCGGGAGCGAATAGCTCGGTGAGCGATGCTGCAACAGCTTCAATCCAGGGACGTGTACGCGCAAAGTTAACGTAGGCGTCTACTGCGAAACGAACGCCTGGCACGAGATGGCGCTCATCCAGCACCGCCTCGCGGCTCAGGCCCACTGCCTCAGTCAGCTTGAGCCAGTTTTCGATCCCGCCCTGGCCAGCCGTCGTGCCATCGTGGTCGAGAATGCGCTGAATCCAGACACGACGCACTGAGATTTCGGGACAGTTGGAGAGAATAGCCGCGTCTTTGAGTGGAATGCTCTTCTGATAGTAGTAGCGATTGGCTGCCCAGACTTGTATCTGCTTCTGACTCAGCTTACCTGCGTTCATGCCCACATGCAATGGATGTGTATGATAGTAGCGTGTACCCTGTTTCTTTAAGTTGGCGACGAACTCGTCGCGCGTCATGAGGGCTTCTATGGTTGGTGTTGTCATATCAAATCTCCAGTTCCATACCGTCGAAGGCGACTGCAAGGCCGCGTTCCTCAACAGCGTGTCGTTGTAGTGAGTTTTCAATCAAAATCGGGTTAGTGTTGTTGATATGGATATAGATGATACGTTCGATAGGAAGTACTGCCAACTGCTCCAAGCTTCCATCCTTGCCTCCGATTGGCAAATGACCCATCGAGCGCGCTGTTTTCTGAGCAATACCCAGGCTGGCCAGTTCATCATCACTCCAGCACGTGCCATCAATCAGCAGGCAGGTGCAATCGTCCAATTGGCCGAGCACGCTCTCGTTCAACTCCTGTACTGCTGGCATATAGACCAGGGTACGACTCGTGTGCCCGTCAGTAATGCGGTACCCAACCACCGACTCAGGATGGACCGTTGGCTCTGCAGCATACGCGACTACCTTGCTACTCAACGTGCTGAAGGCCTGACAGAGCAGTCCGCTGTCCTCTCCGTTCATATCGCGCAACACTGTGGGGACGTGAAGCCGGATGGGGCACCACTCGACCGTGCAGTATGTACTCAAGGTGTGCAGCAGAGGATTCCAGTGTGTCAGCGCGTTGTGTACCC
>JAFATZ010000063.1 GCA_019243675.1 Ktedonobacteraceae bacterium
AAGGCGATGAACTTCCCATACAGGTATGCGCCGGGACCAGGCAAGATGGAGAATCGAAGGCTGAAAGGCAGTGTTGACGAGGGGTAATGCATGGCGTGTAGACCGCGATGGCTCCTTGCGCTGTATAACTGGTGCTTCACGCCCTGGTATAGGTGCTGTGGGAAGTACTACGGCGCAGACCTGTATGTCACTTTGCACGAGCGCAGTAAGGACAGGCAGTGAGAAGTTGCTTTGCATGCCGAAAAAGATAACACGAGGGCGTTGTGCGCCTGATATTGGCTGATTTGACATGGCCGCCTTAATCATGTACTGTATAGGCATATGTTTACTCAATATAGGAGTTTCTAGCATGCCACGAATGGTACAATGTGTCAAACTTGGGCGCGAGCTGCCAGGGCTGGACAAGCCGCCTTTCCCTGGTGAACTGGGTCAGCGTATCTACGATCATGTCTCTAAGCAAGCATGGGATATGTGGCCCGCCCAGAGCACTCTCATTATCAATCACTACTCACTGAATATGGCCGACCCCGAGTCTCGCAAGATTTTGCGCGAGCAGATGGAGGAATTCTTCTTCGGTAAGGACTCGAAGATGCCGGAGGGCTGGACTCCCGAAGCAGTGGGAGCCGGAGCCAGCAGCAAAGGTGGTGGAAGTAGCAAAGGCGGCGGCGGGGGAGCCTCGCGCAAGAAATGAGGAGACCAGGCGATATCCTGCTCATCTCGTGCTATGAACTAGGCCACCAACCATTTCATCTCGCCTCGTTGATGGCTATGTTGCGACAAGCGGGGTATAGTCCTGTTGCAGTAGATGCAGCGGTAGAGACGCTATCCGACGAAGTAATTGCAAGGGCGTGCTTCGTCGGCATTGCTGTGCAAATGCATACTGCTCTGCGCCTGGGTGAGCAGATTGCACAACGTGTCCGCTCAACAAATCCTGCGGCGCATATCTGCTGCTATGGCCTCTATGCTTTGCTCAATGCTGATTATCTGTTGTATGAGCGCGGGATAGGTCCGGGCACGATCAATCAGGGCACGATCAGCCAGGGCACGATAAATCGGGCCCCTACGGACTCTGTAATTGGTGGAGAATATGAGGTTCCTCTGTTACATCTTGTTGCTGCGCTTGAACAGGACCAACACGCTACTATTCCAGGAGTGCGTACACGCGATAGTGAGAGCGCAGCGTGGGTACAGCGCACCCCTTTTGTGGTTCCCGAGCGTACACAACTGCCAGCATTAGAGCGCTATGCACGGCTCCAAGTGAGTACGGAGCTGCGGCTAGCAGGCTATACGGAAACGACGCGGGGCTGTAAACATACTTGTCTACACTGTCCCATCACGCCGATCTACCAGGGTCGCTTCTTCGCTATTCCGGCAGAGGTCGTTCTGCAAGACATTCGAGCACAAGTCGCACAGGGAGCACGTCATATTACGTTTGGCGATCCCGATTTCTGGAATGGGCCAACCCATGCGATGCGTATCCTGCGCAGCTTGCACCAAGAATTCCCGTCAGTGACATTCGATGCAACCATCAAGATTGAGCACCTGCTGAAGCATCGTCTTCTACTAGCGGAAATGAAAGAACTCGGCTGTGCCTTCATCGTCTCGGCTGTTGAATCCTTGCATGATAGTGTACTGCAACGTCTTGATAAAGGACATAGCAGTGCAGATGTGGCAGAGGCATTCGCTCTAGTAGAGCGAGTCGGCATCCCTTTACGACCCTCGTTACTGCCGTTTTCGCCGTGGGAGACCTTAGAAAGCTATAGCGCGCTACTCGATTTCTTTGAGCAACGTCATTTGATAGAGCATCTCGATCCCGTGCATCTCTCTATTCGCCTACTCATCCCGCCAGGTTCAGCATTGCTCGATACCCTTGATAGTCATACGTGGTTAGGTGAGCTAGATACCACGGCGTATACCTACCAATGGCAGCATCCAGACCCACGCATGGACGAACTACAACGTAGCATTGCGGCCTTAGTGGAGCAGGCACAAAGTAACGGAGCAGACCCGCTAGAGACTTTCTTCTGCGTCAAAGCACTGACCTACGCCATGCAAGGCCGGGACTTCTCTATTTGCGATGCAATACAACGCTACGGAGCGCGCAAGATTCTGCCTCACCTTACTGAGTCGTGGTTCTGCTGAGCGGAGCCGACTGCGGACCAGTTGGGTTCCAAGTAGCTAAAAGTAAAGATACACTTCAATTAAGTACAAGCAACTCGCGTCTGATCTCAAAGTGCAACTGCTTGTGAGCAACGCGTAGCGCATGTTCCACCTCAGTGGGCGTATCGCCACGGGCAAAAATGAAACCTAGGTAGCTTGCGCCTTCCGGTAGTGGCACGAGTTGATGGTGGAGTTTGGCGGTGATCTGTACGCCCGTAACGAGCGGCACGGCCTCAGCAGCCTCCACTCCATGCACGGCCTTGAGTATACCTGCCGCAGGGATAGGAATCATCATCACACCAGCGGCGTGCTCGTCGCGCTCAATTGATGTGATCTGCTCACCTATGGCATGGCGCAGGATCAGCTCTTCGAGACACATGCCGGAACCGAACTGCAGGATAGTTGAGCACAGTCCTCCGATGGAACGCCCGGCTATCTCTAGCATCCACGGCCCTTGCTCATTTACGCGTAGTTCCGCGTGAACAGGCCCTTCGCGCAACCCTAGCGAAGCTGCGGCTAGGGCAACACTGCGGGCAATCTCCTGCTGTGTGCTCATGGCAAGACGTGAAGGCGTCGTATAAATAGTCTCTTCAAAGAATGGGCCATCGAGCGGGTCGGGCTTGTCGAACAGTGTCAGCACTTTGAGCTGTCCAGATGTCAGCAAACCTTCCAGAGCAACCTCAAAGCCGGGGATGAAATCTTCGACTAGTATAGATGTCTCGTGCTCCACGTAGCCTTCAGAGAGCAAGAGGCGCTTCAAACGCTCGAAAGCCGCCACAAACTGCGTTGGCGTATCTGCCCGTATCACGCCACGACTGCCCGAGAGGCGCAAGGGCTTGACGACACACGGATAGGAAACCTGCTCGGCCACCCACGCGGGATTCTCGCTCAACAAGAACGGGCGAAAGACAGGACAGGGAGCACCCCCAGCGGACATCAAGCGCCGCATCAACCGCTTATCGCGTGCAGCCTCTGCAGCTTGCGGCGAGTTGTGAGCAAGTCCTAACGCAGCACTAGCACGAGCGGCAAGCTCAGTGGCACGATCATCCACTGAGAGAATAGCACGCAGAGGCTGTTGTTGGGCAAAAGCGATAATAGTTTGCAACGACTTCTCAATGTCCAGAAAGTCCACACCAAGGGGCACATGCCAGTAGTCGGCAAGGGTTTCGGGCAGATCGATGCCTACTACGACCTCCAAGTTGAGCTGCTGTGCAGCGCTCAAAAACGCGCCAGCGCGATAGGTTGCTGGCGACATAAGTAATAAAATGCGTATATGCTTGTTCTGTACGTCATCTTCTGTCATCATTTACTTCTTTTGCAGCATCTCTTCCACCATCTGCTCTGCTCTCGGTTCAACCTGTGCAAGCATGGTTGTGAACCGTGCTTCTCCTACGCTCTTACGCAAAGCAGCTATCCACTGAGCTTCAACATCAACATCAGAGGGACTTTGCTCTCGCTCAAAAAGCGCCTTCGCTCGCACTATGTAGGCAAGAGCAAGCTCATAATGCTGCTGACTATAGTAAATCATACCAATATTATGCAGGGTGGTCCCTTCTCTCCTATAATCTGCTACTTCCCTCCTGATGCGCAAGGCTTGCTGGTAAGACTGCAACGCCTCTTGTTTCTTATCCAACGCATCGTAGACAAGTCCCAGGTTATTGAGGGCAACACCTTCTCCCCCACGGTCTCTTACTCGCCCAAAAATGTGCAAGGCTTGCTGATAGGACTGCAACGCCTCTTGCTGCTGCCCCAATGAGCTGTGTAGACTCCCTATATTGTTGAGGATGGTGGCTTCCCCTTCGCGGTCGCCTACTTCCCTACTAACTTGCAAGGCTTGCTGATAGTACTGCAATGCCTCTTGCTTCTTATCCAACGCATTGTAGACGAAGCCTATATTGTTGAGGGTCGTGCCTTCTCCCTTACGGTCGCTTACTTCCCTGCTGATACGCAATGCATGCTCGTAGTACTGTAATGCTACCTGCCTCTGCTCCAAGGCAGTGCATAGGAATCCGATATTATTGAGGGTCGCGCCTTCTCCTTCGTGATCTCCTACTTTACCAAAGATGCGTAGGGCTTGTTGATAGTACTGCAATACCTTCTGCATCTGCCCCAACTCCTGATAGACACTCCCTAGATTATTGAGGCTCGTCGCTTCTCCTGCTTGATCTCCTACTTCTGTAAAGATACGCAGGGCTTGCTGGTAGTACTGCAACGCCTCCTGCTTCTGCCCCAAAGCATTATACACGTCACCCAGTTTGTTCAGGGTAGTGCTTTCTCCTTTTTGATCTCCTACTCCTCCAAAGACGCGCAGAGCCTGCTCGCAGTAGTGCATTGCTTCTTGTTTGTGGCCTAGCATGCCCAACGTTGAGGCCATCGTGCTATAGATGAGCGCTTGCTGCTGTGATGTGGGCTGCCAGTTCGGGGAGAACAGAGCTTGACACACATCTAGCAAGATGCTATTTGCACCCCAAAGCCTTAGATTGTCAAAGAGCAGCTCTTGCTCCATCAGCTCATACGCCTTTTGATGCTGTTCTGCCTGGGTGAAATGCCACACTGCCTCAAGCAGCGGTTGCACCTCGTTGATAGAGCGTCGTTTGTCACGTGGTGGACAATGCTCAGTAGCTTCTTGCAGATAGTAGTCAGCAGCTTTACTATGCCCCTCTTGTCTGCTCTTTTGGTTAGCTAGCTCATCATTTGGGATAAAGTGCTGCTGAGCATAATTAGCCACAATAGGATGCAGTTGGTAGGCTCCGCTGGGAGTCTGCGACTGAATAAGGTGCTGCTGCAGCAGACTTGCCAGGATAAGCGGCTGCGCTTTCGTGGTGCTCGCGACGACAGCCTGTACCGCATGAATAGGCACAGCTTCACGATAGAGAGAGAAGGCACACAGTAGTTGGCGCGATAGTTCTGGTAGGTTGGTAAAGATGCCGTCGAGCAGGTTCTGCATGATGAGACCATGCCAAAGCGGCGCATAGGCGGCATCACGCAGTAGTGCGCCCAGACTTACCGTGTATGTTTGTGGCAGCATACGCAGTAGCGCGAGCGAGAGGGCATGACCATCACACCGCCGTACAACTTCACGTAGTTCATCCTCGCTGCCCATAAGACCCTTGTTGCGCAACAGAGCAACACCCTCGGCACCTTCAAGGCCATTGATGCGCGAGATACGCACTGAGCCGACCGTATCGTCGATGGAGCTGTGTGCATATGGGCGGCTAGTGAGTAAGACGCGGCAGGCACAGGGCCGACAGTTGAGAGCATCAAGGAACTCGCCAACAGCCAGGCGCTCATAGCGAGCGCCTCTGCTCTGCTGCTCAAGCAGGTTCTCGAATTGGTCAAGGATAATGAGGCGTGGCGTGTCTGGTGTATCGGCAGTGTTGAGGACATTGCACAGAGCGAAAGCCTGATTCTGCGGGAGCACACCTGACACATCGGACGTGGACTTGCCCACGGCGGCGAAGATATTGGCACTCAGTTCGAGAAATGAAGTGTTTTCATTGATCCTGAGTAAGACAGCCTCACCGCGAAACGGCCCCCTACCAGCGAGACGCTCTCGCTCAGCATAGTTGAGCACGAGAGCGGCGATGGTGGACTTACCGATGCCGTCGATACCGCTGAGGACAACAGCAGAGGTATTGGCCTCAATGAGCAGTGCGTAGACGCCTTTCACCACAACCTCGCGCTGTTGGACACTGTGTGGGTCGGTAGGCAACGGGACTCCACGCAGAGTGAGCAAGGCTGGGGAAGAAGGCACAGCGGGAGCCGAAGCGGGTACAGCCGTGTTCGCAGGCGGTGAAGTATTGTTCAACTGCTTTGCAGCAGCAGATCGTGAGGGTAGCGCAGACCCAGAAGATTTTTGAGCAAAGAAGATAGGAAGCGCTTGGCTAAAGGTGAAGATAGTAGCCAACACCCCGAAGCTTGTGGTGAGCAGAGCAGGCAGAAAGTCCCTAGCATTCAATGTCCATAGAGCCACTCCACCGATAAGGATAAGCAATGCAGTGATGCATCCCAAGATATGCATTTGCATAGGCCACTTTAGTTGTTTGCTCTGAACCTGCTGCATACTATCCCTCCGCGACTTTTTGAAGTGCTGCTCGTCGATGTGATTATAGCACAAAATGACCTATAAAAGCTGCTCTTCTATTGCCCATCATGAGCATGGGTATGATGGAGTGGCACTTTCTTACGGTGACGGATAATGATGTGCGTGATCTCTTCCATCTTAGTAGGTGACCACTGGGCGAAATGATCCCAGGCGCTCGTCTGCCAGTCATCAACGAGTTTGGTCGTAGAGATCCAAGGTGGCAGGTTCACCAACAGGTGATTTGCGAGCGCATACACAAATGGCTCGTAGATATATCGCAGTTCGGCGAGCTGCTGCTCAGCGTCCTCTCCATGCTGTAGGCTGAGTCCGACTTCGGCAAGGGCGGCGCGCATGCGCGCAAAATCCTGCGACGAGAGACGTTGATGGTGAGCAGCCTTGGGAGTTGTTCTGAATACCTGCGCCAAATCAACGGCTGCGTGACGAGCAATCGCGAAGGTGAAGCGAGCCGTGGGTGTGGAAATCCCCTCGAAGCCTACAATCAGTAAGGCACAGGTATCCAGGATAGTGGTCAGTGCTGCCAGCCAGGACTGCCGCTCGTGCTGGGAACGGTAGTAGGTCAGGACAGGGTAGGAGATATGGCTTTCCAGCACTTCGGCGCACCATCGTTCCCAGTCAAACAGATAGCGAATAAGCTCCTCTATATGATCCTCGCGATAGTGCCGACGCAACAATTCGGTAGCGCTTGGCGGTGAGCCAGCACGAGCATCAAGCAGGGAGATGCTGATCTCACGGCGCGAAAACGCCTGGTAGATTACCGGGACATAGCCAATAATAAGGGCAAGAAAAGCAAAACCTGTTCCTGCCTCTACAACGGCGAGAAATCTTCCGAGCCAGCCAAGTGGGGCCACATCGCCAAATCCTAGGGTAATAAATGTTACTCCACTCATATAGAGATAGGTGGCAAAGGTGACGATTTTTTCCGGCGCGTTGAGGGCTGAACCACTGCCCCACTCAACCAGTGCGAAACCCAGCACAAGCAGTGTTGCCCAGATAAGCAGTAAGAGGATAACCGAAAGGGGACCAAAGTAACTCAGGTAGACCTCGCGCCGATTGCCCGGGCGCAGTTTGCGTGCTAGCGACGACCAGAGATGCCAGGTACAGAGGTAAAACAGACGCGACAAATGAAAGCGTCGCGAGACCCTACGCGGTAAGACAACCGACTCAAAACCATCCTGCAAGATAGCAACAATGAGCAGAATACCAACAATGATGGCAAGAACTCTCATAGAATAATCCCTTTGCCCACAAAAATACAGGCTTCCTTGGTTTGAGCCAGGAAGCCTGTCAACGCAAGAACCTGACATGACATGCTAGAAAACGGCTTTATTGCCGATGACTCGTGGCACTACTCATCAATCATCCTTAAGGGCATCTCTTCATCGCTCTGCTGAGTTGTCGTTGTGGGTGCTGTTTGTGAAGTATCTTTTGCAGGATGCTTCTCGGCAAGGGAAGCTTGTTTTTTCGGTGGTTCCCATCCAGGAGCACGAGAAACGATCATCGACATCATGCGCCCTTCCATCACTGGCGTGCGCTCAATGGTGACTGTTCCTTTCAATACTTCTGCGATGTCGTCTAACAACTTACGGCCAAGATCTGGGTGGCGCATCTCAGCTCCTCGGAACTGAACGCTCACTCTGACCCTATCGCCATCAGCCAAGAACTCTTGAATCTTGCGTGTTTTTACCTCTATATCATGCTCATCTGTACGTGGACGCATGCGAATTTCTTTGAGAGTGATCGTCTTTTGATTTTTACGTGCCTCGTTCTCTTTCTTGGCCTGCTCATACTTATAACGGCCGTAATCCATAAGTTTACAAACTGGTGGATTTGCGTTGGGCGATATCTCGACCAGATCAAGATCGCGTTCCCGCGCAATCTCAAGAGCACGTATAGGGGGCATTACCCCTATCATCTCACCATTCTCTGCGATCAAGCGTATTTCACGTGCTCGAATACGCTCATTGACTCGTGTTTCGCGTGGACGATCATTCCCTCGAAAATCTCTGTTAATAGGCCAAGCCTCCTTCTTTGAACTGAAAAAATTAGCTACATTTTCGGGCTGTCCAAGTGTAGCACACCTACTGTGGCAAGTCAAATTTTTGCGCTCAGTGCAGCTTTCAGAGACTAGTCAGAATCAATGGAATATGATATGCTTGACAAGCAGTCTCGTGTAGGTTGTGCAAAGTGGTGACTAAAAAATCTGTATTCACATAAGAGTAATATTGTGACGAACGAAGGACAACAACCACCCCTGCCATCACAAGGAATACCCAGCGATTACTCTAGTTGGCAGTATGATCAGGAACAGGCAGAGGGAGAACCACCACCCCAATTGGTGTTGCCTCTGCACCAACCACCATCTCTGGTACCTCCAGATGGAAGCCCTCCCTTACCAGCCCGCTATCAGGAGTCTATTCACGATATGGGAACATCGTTGGGCTATGGACAGGGAATGGAGTACCAATACCTTAACGCGCCTCAGCCTTCTCAACCAATTCCGCAGTTACACCAGGAGCGACTGCAACAGTTGCGCGCGGAACGCCTGCGTCGCCAACAAAGGCGTATGAGTCACTCCGATATCACAGAGATAGCGCGGAAAAACAAGGGAGTCAAGCAAACTTCTTCCTGGACGCCTAGCCCTCCGTCATCGGCGCTGTTTTCTGCAGTTCCTGATGTGTCGGCCCCATCCTCTACACAGGCATCACCGATGCTATCACCTCCTGCCGCACCCTCCGCTGACGAGCCTTTATTAGCGCCTGAAGCTGCGCTAGCTGCTTCAGCCCAAGCGCAAGATACCGGTATGATGCAAAGGGCACGGATCGGTCGAGCTGCCTTCATTCTCACGGGAGCTTTTGTTGCCAGTCGTGTGCTTGGCTTGCTACGCACAAGCATGTTCGCGTACGTATTTGGTGCCAGCGGCATCTCTGATATCTATTATCAATCCTTTCTCGTTCCAGATCTTATTTTCAATATTGTTGCTGGTGGGGCCCTTAGCTCAGCATTTATTCCTGTCTTCACCAAATATATGGTTGGTGAGAAAGATACGAAGACAGCGTGGCATATTGCTAGCGCCGCCCTTAATCTCGCTATCACCATCATGATAGGCTTGGCCTTTATTGCTGCTCTACTAGCGCCCCAACTCGTGCCACTCTACAATTCAGCTCTCATTCATCAACCTCAGCAAATGGCATTGGTTGTCTCTCTTACACGCATTATGTTGCTACAATCAATTGTGTTGGGTGTAGGAGTTATCGTCAACTCAGTGCTGAACGCACGGCAGAATTTCGCATTACCCGCTATTGGCATTGTGCTCTACAACGTGGGACTTATCATCGGACTTCTTCCAGGCGTCTACTTTGCGGTTCATGGCCGATCCGTGCAGACCGATATTGTGGCGCTCTATGCCGCAACATGGGGCGTCGTGCTAGCAGCGCTCCTTCAGGTGGGAGTACAGATTCCTGGGCTTTTCAAGGTTGGCTTGCGCTATACCCTGACTTTCGATTGGCATCATCCTGGCATTATGCAGATCGGTCGCCAGATGGTGCCGCGTATTATCAATGCTGCCATGCTCTATTTCTCAATCTTTGTTGATCGCATCCTCATTCAGCTCATCGCTACCAATGTCAGCTCGAAGGGAAGCGATGACGGGTCGATTACTCAGTATTATCAGGCATTCCAATTAATGATGCTGCCACTAGGCATCTTTGGTATGTCTGTAGCCACCGCTGCCTTTCCAACACTAGCCGAATACGTGGCCAAGGGACGACTGGACCGTGTACGCAACATCATTCTTGAGACGCTGCGCAGTATTTTGTTTTTATCAATCCCTTCAAGTATTGGCTTGATTGTGTTAGCCTTGCCTATCATCCAAGTGCTGCTTGAACATGGCCGCTTTAGCCTAGCAGATGCTCAGGCTACAGCTATTCCTCTGGCGTTTTTCGCTCTGGGCCTAGCTGGATTGGCGGCTGTCGAAATTCTCACACGCTCCTTCTATGCCCTACGCGATAGCGTCACTCCCGTGATGGTAAGCGTAGGGCAGTTTATCTTCAAAATCGCCTTGAGTCTAGTGCTCATTAATGTTGCAGTATTGGCAGCGACTATCCTGGCTCCCTCAAATTCTCTTGCTCAAGTATGGGGAACACAATGGGGAGTAGGTGCTCTGGCTTTCTCAACTTCCATTGCGGGCCTGCTTGAAGCTGGCATGATGTTCTGGCTGCTACACCAACGCTTAGAAGGGTTGCAAGTACGCGCTGTGGGCACCTTCCTTGCACGTGCTGCAACGGCAGCCGTGGTAATGGGTATTTGTGTCTTCTTCGCGCACGTCATCTTGGATAGTTTGTTGAACACAACGCATACGGTGTCTCTAGGCGTCGTTGGGACGCTAGAGGCGATTATCAAGTTGCTCATTGAGCTATTTGTGGGTGTCTTTGTCTACCTACGCGTCGCTCGTATGCTAGGTATTGAAGAGCTTGGACCAATCAAACGCGTCCTTGACCGTCTCAAGTTGTCATGGATCTAGAGGGTTCAGTATGAAGCATCTGCGTCTCTCACTCATCGGCTTTGGTGTTGTCGGTCAAGGGTTAGCCGAACTGCTCGTCTCCAAGCAGGACTTGATAAAACAGCGCTTTGGCCTTGAAGTGTCTCTCGTGAGTGTGGCTAACGCTCGTCATGGCTATATTTATAAAGAAGCTGGGCTGGATATCCCCACTTTATTAGAATTGGCGGCCTCGCAGCGTCCTCTCACGGATCATCCAGGGGTAAAACGCTGGCAGCACACCCTGGATGGGCTGCGTGCTACCGACGCAGATGTAGTTGCCGAGGCAACGGCAACCAATTTGCGCGATGCTGAGCCTGGCATGAGCCATATCCGAACTGCTCTTACACAAGGTATGCATGTGATTACCGCCAACAAGGGGCCAATCGCGCTCGCCGCCAAAGAATTACTGGCGCTGGCACAACAACATGGAGTGCAGTTGCGCATGGAAGCGACGGTGATGGCTGGCACCCCAGTACTCAGTTTGCTGCGAGAAGGCATGGCAGGAGCACGAGTGCGCTCTCTGCGTGGCATCCTTAACGGCACCACAAACTATATTTTGAGTGCTATGGCAAGCGGACGCGAATATGCTGAAGTGTTGGCAGAGGCACAGGCACAGGGTTATGCCGAAGCCGACCCCACAACCGATGTCGAAGGCTATGATGTTGTGGCGAAAACCCTCATTCTAGCAGCCCTGGCCTGGGGACACACTCTCAAACCAGAGCAGGTGTTACGCCAGGGCATCACGACTATCAGCAAAAAGCAGGTACACGATGCAATGCATGAGGGCAAGCGTATAAAGCTGATCGCCTCGCTGGGAGTCGTCTCGGACGTGGGTGAAGCTCCCCTTGAGGCACGTGTTGAGCCTCTTGTGCTTCCTCTGAGTGATCCCCTTGCTTGCGTGGACGGTGTCCTGAACGCGATTACGTTTCAAACTGATACGCTCTCGCAGGTGACTATCATCGGTCCGGGAGCGGGAAGGTTAGAAACAGGGCAGGGTTTGCTCTCTGACCTGCTGGCAATAGCGGCAACGCTCAAATAGAAAGGTAGAAAAACATCATGGAGTTTTCAGGCACTCAGACTATTGCTGCCCCTATTGAGAAAGTGTGGGCCTATCTCTTGGACGTGAACAAGGTGGCAGCGTGTGCGCCAGGGTTTCAAAGTCTAGAGCCGCTGGGCGGTGAGCAGTGGAAAGCCGTCGTTGCTGTTGGCGTTGGACCCGTGAAGGCTAAGTTTACGCTCGATATATCGCGTCCAGAGATGCACGAACCAGACCGCATGGTGGTAAAAGGGCGTGGCAAAGCTCCCGGCAATGCAGTAGAATTGACTGGTACCATAAACCTCAGCGCTGTCAGCCCCCAGGAAACGCGTATGGATTGGAATGCTAACGTCGTGTTAAGCGGGACACTGGCAAGTGTGGGAGCACGCTTGATGAATAGTACCACCGAGAAGTTAACCGCTCAGTTCTTTGATTGCCTCAAGTCGAAGTTACAAGCATCTGCCTAGACCTCGGGAGTACCCTACAATGGACACTGCTTTAGAGCGCTGGCAAGCGCTGATCGATGCTCGTCAGCAGCAGATGGACGCTGCCTTTGCACGGTTGGGACGCACAAGTGCCGATTTCTGGGACCGCCGAGCGCGTATGTACTATCGTTCTGCCAAAGACACCATCGCTCAAGATGCCTTGTGTCTTAGACTGCGCAACGAGGTAACGACGCAAACAACCCTGTTAGACGTAGGTGCGGGTACGGGGCGTTTTAGCCTCGCCCTCGCACCGCAAGCAAAGCACATTGTCGCCGTTGAGCCAAATGCCACAATGTTAGGCTACCTGCGCCAAGACGCTGCCTCGCAGAGACTGACCAATATCTCCTACATTCCCTCTACTTGGCAGGAAGCTCCCTCCGATCTACAGGCTGACATCGTGCTTTGCAACCACGTTCTCTACCCTATCCGCGAAGTCGACACGTTTTTACTAAAACTGCGTGCTGCTACCCAACACGTTTGCTACATCTACATGTGGGCGACGCATCCCGACGGACTCAATGCGCACTTATGGCCTCATTTTCATGGAGACGAGCGTCAGCTCCTCCCTAAATATATTGATGCGCTTGACGTTATGTGCGAGATGGGTATCTACGCGGACGTGGAGGTTGCGAGACTCGCGGTAAGCCTGCGCTACGCTTCGTTAGAGGACGCGGTGGAGGAGCAGTTGGAGCGCCTGATCTTGCCAGACGATGCGCTTACACGCGACAAGCTACGCACGTTATTGGATGCGTGGCTGGTTGAGCGAGACGGGGTGTTGGTTCCACCTGTCGATACGCTAGTTGGTGCTATTATACGCATGAGACGCTAATATCATCCTGCCTCACTTTATCCTTTCCTGGATGGCACTTTCTCTGTTAATACAGGGGGAATTATCTCGACAAGAGTAGTGCCGCTATGATATACTATCCCCACAAAAGAATGCTATGTAGTAAGGGAGGAAAAGGTCATATGACAACCCCATGGGATGATAGTCTCAAAATCCTATTGAGTGAACATGCACAAGATTTTGCTTCCTGGGTCTTGGAAGGGGCCCAGGTGCTCAATACACTGTCTACCGAGTTCGCCGGGCGCAAAGCCGTGGCTGATGGTCTGCTCGAAGTGCGCTGGAAGGGCAAACCCATCCTGATGCACTTCGAGTTTCAGTCGACCCATGATCCCAACATGCCAGAGCGCGTGCTGGGGTATGCGCTACGAGCCAAGCGCGAACATCGCCGTCCGGTCTACTCGTGCCTGATCTATCTGCGCGATGTCGGAGAGGTTCCCCCATCGCCGTTGGCTTGGCACCTGACCGAGGACTACAGCAATCTGAACTTTGACTACTTGCTGATCGAACTGGCCAAGATGACCCCCGAGCAGTTCAAGCAGCTCGGACTGCCAGGGTTATTTCCCCTGATGCTCTTGACCAAAGGAGGCAACACCCAGGAAATCGCCGAAGAGGTGGTCAGCACCTTAGAGGCAGAAGGCCACTCGGACACCTTATCGGCTACCGCCGTGTTGGCCTCATTAGTCTTGCATGGAGACGGTGATCTCGACTGGTTGAAAAGGAGATTTGCAAGCATGGAAGAGTATGCTTCGTTAGAAGAGACCTGGCTTATTCAGGAGTTTATGAACAAGGCGCGCGAGCGGGAGCGACAAGCCCTGCAAGGGGAACGCGAAGTTCTCCAAGAGGAACGACAAGCCCTGCAAGAGAAGCTGCAGCAGCAACTTGAAGCTCTGCAAGGAGAACACGAAGTTCTTCAACAGGAGAGACAGCAGCAACTTGAAGCTCTGCAAGGAGAACGCACGCTTCTTCAAGAGGAGCGACAGCAACAACGAGAAGCCTTGCAAGGAGAGCGACAAAAGGCGCTCCAAGATTTACGTGATTTGTTCGTGAACATCGTAGAGAGGAGGTTCACGGATACCAAGCTTGCGCTCATGGCACGTGGAAGAGCAAGCGCCCTGCAGGATTTCAAGGCGCTTGAGCATTTGATTTTCACTATGAGTATTGCTCAGAATGCTCAGGAGGCAGAGCAAGCTCTCTTGAGTTGACATAGTTCTGCTTCCATTGATGCTACTTCACTCTTCACTCCGCAAGACCCTCTTCTTGCGGAGTGACTTTATCTTGTACTGTTAGGCGAAGAAGTGGCCCCAGCGTTCACAGTCAACACTTTCTAGGCAGCGATAGATATCCCTTCACAAACTCTGCCCAAATTGGCTATCATTGATCTATACAAGCATGTAGTATGTTATACTTTCCTTATACATTTCATCTTGTGTTTCATATACATTGTATGTTTCACAGAAATACGCGATGTCTTGGAGAAGAATAATGCCTTTATTCGCACGTCTCGTACAACGTCTCACCTCTTATTTCTCACTCTTTGATACTGCCAATGCAGTTCCGTCTACACCACTTACACCCGATGATCTTGCAGTGCCGGATGGGGAGTCGTCTTCTCTTTTACGTGTAGCTCCGCCTCAGTCACTTGTACCGGATAATCTTCCAGTAGCACACGTAGAGCCTTCTTTTCTTGCTGATGAGAGAGCAGGACAAGGGCAGCAGGATGAGTATTCACCCAGCACAGCCGTTTTTCCGCTGGCGCTTCCCCCAGCAGATTGTGTACCTCTCGTGCGCAGTAAGCAACGGTTGGCCGGACATATCACCAAGATTACGCTGCAGACAGTAGCTATTCCAACGCTAACGACACTGTCAACATCTGGAGAAATACGTGAGCCTGTGATAGTAAGGGTAGTACAACGCGATATCAGCAAAGAACAAATGATCTCATCAGTACTCAATACAGTCAGTAGGAACGAAAAAAATACAAGCTCACACGTACCGATTGTGACAGTTGGCCAAAGGAAAGCAACCAGAGATGTTCGTCCACAACTCGTTTTTGGCACTGCCTCTTTCGAGTATGGTCAGAGTGACTGTCAAGTTTTTAATGAACAGGTGCATGCAGCCAGTGTTGTCCTAGTGATGCTTACCGTCAATCCCGGTCCTACCGTTGTGCAATATGTGTCGTTGCAACCGGGTGTTGGCTTTACCGCATATCTAAGTGCCCCAGCTAATTCTGAAGTGCCTTTCAATTATGTTGTCATGTCCGATGATGATTTTGGGGATTTGCCGTGATGCTATAGTGATTTTATTCTTGAGTTTCACCTTGGGCGGCAATAGCGTGCTATTATATTAAGAAGAACCGAAACCCTAATGGGAAACTGATAGGATGAACTCACAACCACCTAAATCACTTGGCGCTCTGCTGTTGGAAATCTTGCGTTTGAGTGTGCGCATGATGTGGCAGAGCAACACAAATCCTGCTCGTATCGTGATGGAGCGGCAACAAGCATTAGTGGTGCTAGGCTTGTCCTCTAACGCGACAGAGCAACAAATCAAGCGGCGCTATCGCGTACTGGCCAAACGACACCATCCTGATCTCGGTGGCGATAAACAACAAATGCAGCGCATTGCAGCAGCCTACAGGGTACTGATGAAAGATTGAAGTGCTAGGGTAACCACGCGCCGCATTGGTTACAAAAATGCTTGCCGGGCCGTACGCGAGCACCGCATTGATCGCAATAGAGCGTCTCTGTAGAGCTTTGCTGGCTACTTGGTTGTGGTGGAACAGACGTCGGTTGAGCGGGAGCAGATGGTGCTGGCTGTGGAGGCGGCGATTGATGTGGTGCTTGCGCTGACTGCACAGTCTCATGAATGGTTTTTGCCGCTTTGATGGCGAAGCTGCCAATCGTTCCCGCGATTTTCAGCCCCTTAGCAATATCTTCCATGTCCTTCTGCACGCGTTGTGTAGGAGGAAGAAACGTCGAGTCTGAGACCTTGCTAAAGAAATTTTGCTCGATCTGTACTCCTTCACCATTCCATGCAAGCTGCCCCTGCAGTTGAACTTGATCGTCGAAGTGCAAAAACAGAATATTGCCTTGGACGCTATAGTTTCCCTCACGCCGTGTCTCTGGTGCTGTGGTGGAAACTTGCTGTCCGTTGAGTAGTGACTGCGCGGCATTGGCGATACGGCTACGATCCTGTATGATCAGAATGAAGCGCCCATTCTGGTGTAGGGTAAGGCGATCAATGCGCGAGGTGAAGTGGTCAAGCCCTACGCCAGAATGGTGTACACACTCATATTGTCCTGTAATTGGTTTCATGATTGATTATATCACTTAGCGTGGCACGTCTTCCAGGAAAGCACTACTGCTTCTTGCCGATACCAGATAAGACAGCAGGCTCACACGTTCCATGACCTGCTCACTCTCAACTGTCTTACCTATCTTCAAGAGGTGCTGGCTCAACAGCACGTGCGCCCTAATTTTCGCTCCTACGCGTTCAGTATCCGCCAGTACCTCTACAGCCTTACGAAACGCCTCTTCCACCCGCGGGTCTTCAGGATTGATGGCAGTGAGAATACGTCCATATATAGTATAGGCTTCGGCTTGCCTAATTTTGTAGCTCCCCTGAGCAGCCTGTAATGAGCAATGTGCATAGGTGAGCGCTTCTTCGTAATTTTCTCTCTCTAGCTCAATCTCAGCTAACGTACATGCAGAGGCCGCAACAACACATAGCTCGTCCTGGTGACGCTTTTTGTCGGTGCCTTCTGGCTCATTGAGTGCATGCGACCACGTGGAAAGGAGGTCTCGCAAATAGCCACATACCTTCTCTGTGTTGTTCAATACTCGATCAATCTCTGCAATCTGGCAAGTGACCGAGGCTGCACGCAGATGTTGCCCTATAGAGCGATACAATACACGAGCATTCTCGGCATGTTCTAGTGCCATGAGCAGAAGTTGGTTGCGTTGAGATGAGTCTATTCGCTCTCTGTCTTGCGATATCCTTCGCGCCTGCGTGAATGTGATCAAAGACATGCCCCAATGGGCTTCAGCAACAAAACCAAATGGCGTATCCTGATTCATCATGCTCAGGGTGATCGTATAGTGCTCCTGAGCCTCGCAGGGGAGTTGCAGTTGACGATAGGTGTGAGCCAGATCAAGATGGAGGAGCATCTGTTCGCCTTGTTGATCTACTGATATCCACTCTGGCTTGGGCAACTCCTGCAGCGCGTAGACAAAATCTTGTTGTGCTTTTAAGAATTTGCGTAATGTATAGTAGCACTGACCGCGTAACGCTGCCAGACGCCAACGCTGTAGCACTGGCACTTGTGAAAAGTGCAGGTCTGTAAGCAGGTCAAGTGCTTTGGGGACATCCTTATTTGTAAGATGTTGGGCAGCCTCATTACGTATGTCCTCGTAGGATTTGTATTCGCTTGCCTCGACCTCTGTCTCTCGGTGTTGCTGGGCGAGCAGATCAAGGTCTTCAAGAGGCAAATCCAGTCGCGTGGCCAGAAAACGCAGGCTTTCATGTGATGGATCGACGCGATTGCGTTCTATTTGCGAAATAAGGCTCGTGCTGTAGCGACCTCCTGCCACCTCTGCAAGCGAGAGGTGCAGATACTCGCGGGCAGCACGAATCCGACCGCCCAGCGTGTCAGGAGAAACGTGTTTTGATGGGCGCGGCATGGGCTGATGCCTTCCTTCCCGGCTAAATATACAGACAATATGTAGTACGATGGAATAATTATAATCGAAAAAAAGAGTAAGTACAATCCCCTGTGTGCTCTCAACGCATTAAGATCTCTACATTTGTTTTTATCACCTACGGCAGCGAAAAAATAGAACTTTTGGTCTAATTTCTCTTGACTTTCGCTTTGCGAAGCTGTATGCTGAAGGGGCAATACAACAATTGCTGATAGGGAGGTAGAGTTTGTGTCTCGTTCTATAAAAATAACTTCGTCAGAGGATACTAAGTTGGAGGCATTGGAACAGGTTACATCCGAAGGCGAAAAAAAGGGTTCAATGAAACAAGCAGGACGTGCTAGTAGTAATAGCAAGAACAAGGGGTACTCGGCGGCAGACATTCAGGTACTTGAAGGTATCGCAGCAATTCGGCATCGTCCAGGCATGTATATAGGGTCAACGTCGGCTTCTGGTCTGGCTCATCTTATGTGGGAGGCACTCGACAATGCGGTCGATGAGGCTGTGGCAGGCTTCGGCAAGCACATCTGGTTGAATATTGACCGCGCAGGGTGGGTAACTGTGCGTGACGAAGGACGCGGTATGCCTTTCGATAGCATGCTCTATCAGGGCGATTACCTTCCTGCCGCAACCGTTATTCTTACTGTACCGCACTCCGGCGGCAAGTTCGCGCAAGGTGCCTACAAAACTGCGGGTGGGCTACACGGCGTGGGTGCGACAGTCATTAACGCGTTGTCGGAAAAGCTAGAGCTGACGATCTGGCGAGATGGTCAGCAGTTCAAGCAAGTCTTCAGTCGAGGGGTCGCCATGCCCCATCAGGTGGCCCCTTGCGATGCACAGTTGCACGGAACGCAGTTACGTTGGCTATATGATCGCTCTGTCTTCGATGCCGATGCCTACTACTCTCTAGAGGCTATAGAGAGCCGCTTGAAGGCGGCAGCCTATCTCAATCGTGATATCTCTTTCCACCTTGACGCCTGGGACGAAGCTGCCGAAGAGCAGGTAAGCCACATCTTCTACTCTCGTGATGGGCTTGCCGATTATATACGCGACCTTGCGTCGGCCACGAGTGCGCCGCTCTTCAAGCAGGTCATCAGCATTGTCAAAGAGAAAGACGGCGTACAGGTCGAAGTTGCACTGCAGCCTACGATAGGCTATAAGGTCGCTCTCTATAGCTATGCCAACGCTGTGCGTACCCGTGATGGAGGAGTCCATGAAACGGGTTTCAAGGCCGCACTTACCAAAGTGGTCAATGACTACGCCCTCAAACTGGGGATTATCAAAAACCGCGAAAAGGACGGCTTTAAACCAGAGGTGATCCAGCAAGGATTGAATATAGTCATCTCGGTGAAGTTGGCAAATCCCCAGTTCCAAGGTCAGACCAAGGATCGCCTCAATAATGCTCCCGTGGAGGGCATTGTGCGCTCGGTGGTTGACGAGGGACTGAAAGAGTGGTTTGAAAGCAACACCAATGCAGCCAAGGAGTGGCTCAAGAAAATTCAACAGATGCAGAAGGCGCGCAACGAAGCCCAATTAGTGGAGGAGCTTGCACGCGCCGGCAACAAGAAGAATGGCGAATTAATCGATACGACACTCTCAAAAAAGTTTCTGCGCTGCAATACCTCTGACCCTGGTCGTGCGGAACTGTTTATCGTGGAAGGTGACTCCGCTGGGGGTAGTGCTGGCCAGGGTCGCTTCTCAGAATTTCAGGCTGTGCTCAAGCTCAAGGGCAAGCCGCTCAATGTTGCTAAAGCCGACCTGGAGAGGATCGTTGAGAATGAAGAGATCCGCACCATTATCAATGTACTAGGCACGGGCACACGCGCTACCTTCGATAGCAGCCGTTTGCGCTTTAACCGTATAATTATTGCTACTGATGCCGATGTAGATGGACTACACATTCAGTGCTTACTGTTGACGCTGTTTCATCAGGAATTTAGTGAACTGATCGAGCGAGGTCACATCTACATCGCCTGTCCCCCGCTCTATTCGGTCAAGCACAAAGGAAAGGTTATTTGGCTCTTGGACGATGAGGCTCGTTTGCGCTTTGGTGCCGCTCATCCAGAGGCACAGGAGTACAAGCGCTTCAAAGGGTTGGGAGAGATGAATCCCAAAGAGCTGCGCGATACCACCTTTGATCCCGCTCGGCGTACCTTGAAACGTGTCACTATTGAAGACGGCGTGTTGGCAGCGAAACTGGTTGCTGAATTAATGGAAGATAAGAATGCGGAGATGCGCCGCTCCTTCCTGGCAGAGCACGCCCGTAAAATTAGAGAACTGGATATCTAATGTATGGTTCGTAATAGCACAGAGAACACGCCGGAAAGCGGCAGCATTCGCGAAGAAGATTTTTCTGCTATTCTCTCTCAAGCGTTCGCCACCTATGGCCTCTCAGTTGTGACTGATCGCGCTCTACCGGACGCACGCGATGGGCTGAAACCGGTACAGCGGCGTATCCTGGCTGGCATGCGTGAGGCGCGTTACCTTGCTAGTCGGCCAACGGTCAAGAGCGCGGAGGTTGTCGGCTTTATTCTGGGGAATTACCATCCTCATGGTGATGCTTCTGTCTATGATGCGGCTGTGCGCATGGCTCAACCGTTTACCCTGCGCTATCCTTTGATCGAAGGGCAAGGCAATATGGGCAGTGAGGACGGTGATGCACCTGCCGCTTATCGTTACACCGAGATGCGTCTCTCTCCGCTTGCCGAGGCGCTGATGGCCGACATGGAGCGCGATACGGTTCCGCTTCACCCTACCTACAAACAGGACGCTAAGGTGCTGGAGCCAGATTATCTGCCTGGGCGTATCCCTCCTGTGGTCAACCCTTCCAGTGGCATTGCTGTTGGCCTCTCAACCAGCATTCCGCCACATAATCTGGGCGAAACGCTGCGTGCTTGCATCGCCCTGCT
>JAFATZ010000026.1 GCA_019243675.1 Ktedonobacteraceae bacterium
TTCATATCTGTCTGCACCAGAGCCAGTAGTGCGCAGTAAAGAATACTGATGATGGCTAGAGTGCTAAAGAATGGAGCGAGTGCCTGAATTGCCTGTGGGAACAGTGGAATGCAGAAGCGCAAGAAGCCATAGGCCCCTGCCTTCGTCATCGCACCCGCAAGCATGACCGTTACTGGTACCGGAGCTTCGCTATAGGTATCAGGCAGCCAACTGTGGAACGGTACGAAGGGAATTTTGACGCTGAAGGCTGCCGCAAAGGCTAACAAGAGCCAGAACTGTACGCTGCTATCCAGTCTGGTAGTAAGCAATGTATGTAGCTCAAGCGTGTAGCTGCCGCCCGTTGCTAGTTGATGGTAGTAGCCCAAAGCGATGATACCAGCCAGCATCAGCAAACTACCTGCTGAAGTGTACAGCACAAACTTAAAGGCTGCGTAGATGCGACGATCTCCCCCCCAACTGCCCACCAGGAAGTACGCAGGAATCAACATCACTTCCCAGAAGACATAAAACAGGAAGAGGTTGGTGGAGAGGAAAACCCCTGTAATGCCACAATCCAGCAGCAACATAAAGGCCATGTAGCTCTTGACCCTGCGCTCGATATTGAACGAGGCCAAGATACACACGAAGGTCAACAGGGCTGTGAGCACGACCAGCAGCATGCTAATACCATCAACGCCAAGGCTGTAATTGATACCAAGCGCTGAAATCCAGGTGACTCGTTCGCTAAAATGGAAGGTGCCTAGGAACTGTGCGCCGATGTTCAACTGCGCGTAAAGCAGCATAAGCAGCAACGTGAGCAAGAGATTGACACCTGCCACGCCCAGAGCTGTCCAGCGTATTGCGACGACCCAGTTTTCACGGAAGAAGAGTAGCGCAAAACCTGCTAAAAGAGGAAGAAAGATGATAACCGATAACAATGGAAACATGACCACTATCCCCTCACCGCATAGTATACAATAATCAGAACAGCGCCGAGCAGAATAGCCAGCGCGTAGTTACGCACATAGCCCGTTTGCAGACGCCGCAGTAGAGCGCTCGTACCATGCAGTAACAATGCCAGGTTGCGGCTACCACCATCGAGCACGCCGCCCTCTAGCCAACGCGTCGCCGCTCGTCCAAGCGCCAGGACTGGCTGCACTATGAACAACGAGAGCGCTTCATCAACATAATACTTATGCAACACCAACTGGTAGAGCGGATTGCGGTTCTCTTTGTATGCAAAGCCCTTCCGATAGAGTACCCATGCACTCAGTATACCAAGTACAGCAAGTCCTATGCTCAATGCCGTCGAAGTCCACTCCCATCCAAGCGACACCTCTGGTGCATGCACCGTAGCGAAAAGAGGGGCCAGGAAATTCGCCAGGGGCTGCCAACGTGCCAACCCAATCAGCCCAAACGAACCGACGAACCCACCAACCACCGAGAGCACCGCTAGCACAATGAGCGGAACTGTCATAACAGGCGGCGCTTCGTGAATATACTCACTACCACGATAATCACCCATAAAGATACCCAGCAAGAGTCGGAACATGTAGAATGCCGTCAGAGCAGCGGTGAGAAGACCAGTTCCCCATAAAATGTAGAACCAGAGATTACCCGTGTTCGTAGCTTGGACTAACAGCGAAGACAGAATCTCATCCTTGCTCCAGAAACCTGCGAATGGCGGAATACCACTGATTGCCAGTGCGGCTATCAGGAATGTCCAGAAGGTGATCGGAAGCCTACTGCGCAGGCCGCCCATCTGGCGTATGTCTTGTTCATCGCTCAGAGCATGTATAACGGCTCCGGCTCCCAGGAAGAGCAGGGCTTTGAAGTAGGCGTGAGTGGTGAGGTGAAAGATGCCTCCACTGTAGTTGTGTACCCCTTCGCTCATGAACATATAGCCAAGTTGGCTGATGGTTGAGTAGGCTAACACACGCTTAATGTCGAACTGGAAAAGTGCAATCGTGGCAGCGAAAAGGGCCGTTGCACCGCCAATAGCCGCCACAGTGTTTAAAGCAATGGGTGCCTGCTCAAACAGAGGACTGGTGCGAGCGACGAGGTAAACGCCAGCGGTCACCATAGTTGCTGCGTGAATGAGTGCGCTGACTGGTGTTGGACCCTCCATAGCATCAGGCAACCACATATAAAGCGGCAGTTGCGCCGACTTAGCCGCACACGCTACAAAGAGCAACAAGCAGATGGCCGTTATGGTCGCGCTGCCAGCCGTCGCTGAACCTAGCATGCCGAACACATCATGGTAGTTCAGACTGCCGAAGCTGTTAAAGATCAGGAAGATCGCCAGCAGCAAGCCGAAGTCACCGATGACATTAATGACCAAGGCTTTCTGTGCCGCTGCGACTGCCGCCTGTCGTTGATACCAAAAACCGATTAACAGGAATGAGGCCAGACCGACCAGTGCCCAACCGACTAGTAGGAATAGGAAATTATCGGCGGTCACCAGCAACACCATAGCGAAAATAAAGAAATTGAGAAAAGAGAAGAAACGCCAGAAACCTGGGTCATGCTCCATATAGCCAGCGGAGTAGATATGGATCAGCAAGCCCACGCCCGTAACCACCATCAGCATTGTCGCCGAGAGCGGATCGAAGAGCTGACCAAAGGTGATATGCAAGCTTCCAGAGTTCACCCAGGTATAGACAACTTGATCAACAGTGCGTGCCGATGCAGGCGTCGTGCCGAGCATAGAGAAGAAGCTCATGGTAGCAAAAAGAAACGCGAGTCCACAAGCTCCCCACGCCACGGTCAGTATCACTGCACGCGACATCATTCTGCCCACCAATCCTAGGATAAGAAATCCCAGTAGAGGAAAGAGCAGCACCCACAAACTCAAATTTAACATAACTTAGCCTCGCAACGCGTTCATCTCGTCAACATCAATGGTGCGGCGCGTGCGGAAGATGGAGACGATAATAGCTAGGCCCACCACAACTTCGGCTGCGGCGACGGTCAACACCAGAAAGACAAACATTTGCCCATCTGCCGTGTCAAGAAACTTGGAGAAGGCCACAAATGAGAGATTCACGGCATTCAACATCAATTCAATAGACATGAAGATGACTAACGGGCTACGCCTGATAAGTACACCAACAACACCGATGCTAAAGAGAATAGCACTCATAATTAAGTAAGCCGATAACGGCATAAGTCCTCCTACGTCCTACGTCCGAACACGAGCGCACCCAGGATAGCGACGACGATCAACAGGCTAGTTACCTCGAAGGGAAATGCAAAGCCGTGGAAGAGCGCCAGACCGAAAGCCTCTATGTTGCCTCGTGTATCTACCATGTGCGAGAGGCTGTTGACTCCCGCAGTTGTAACAATGCTCTGAGTCGCGACTCCTGTAAAGAGCAGGTAGCTCAATGCTCCTACGAGCGCAACGCCCAGTACGCCAGCAATGATACGCTGCCAGCGTAGGGGATCGCGCACCTCGCTCTCGGACGCATCGGGGGCGAGCATGGTCACCACGAAGAGGAAGAGCACCATGATTGCGCCTGCATAGATCAGGATTTGCACAATGGCGATGAACATGGCCCCGAGCTGCAAGTAAAAGAGCGCGAGAAATAGCAGTGTCAGAATCAAGCTCAAGGCGCTATGTACGGCGTTCTTAAAAATGATCACACCCAGCGCCGAAGCTGTACTGGCAATGGCCAGCACGAAGAACGAAATTTGTATAACTAGTGTAGAAGTCATGGGAGCTTCCTTCTATCTTCATCTTGCTGCTCATCCACCAACAGTACAGGACGCTCCGGGTGAAGATTGCCCAGACCCACAGCAGCGGCACTAGCCTCTGAGCCATCGAAAACCTCTTTCTCCTGTGGCACAGGCTGTGCAGCCTCCGGGGGAGCCGACTCTGCCCATACTGTATTGGAGCCAACGCTAGACTGTCCCCTCGGTTCGAGCAACTGCTCTTTATGGAACACCAAATCCTCTGGATAGTACGACGCCAGCTTGTAATCGTGCTCAAGCGTAATCGCGCCAGTGGGACAGGCAGCTTGACAATAGCCGCAGAAGATGCAGCGCAGCAGGTTGACATCGAAGACTCTGGCATAGCGCTCGCCAGGGGAGACGCGATTCTCCTCGCTGTTCTCCTGGGCCTCAATATAGATAGCGTCGGCGGGACACGCTCCTGCGCACAGGTAGCAGCCCACACAGCGCTCCAACCCATTATCGTAGCGATGCAACACATGACGCCCACGGAAGCGCGGTGGCAACTGTCGTTCCTGCTCTGGATAAGAAATAGTGGTTGGCTTCTTGCCCATATTTTTCAGAGTCGTAGCCATACCTTTAAGAATATCGAAAGACATTATATGCTCCTCAGTTTTTTACCCACTAGAATAGTATCTCACCTACTGCAAATATTCTGGTCTGGTTTTTATCTCATCTAGTGTTAATACTCTTAAGTGTGGTAAGGATGGCAGACGCATATCATTTGTTAGAAAGAATGAAGCCTCTTCAACGATAGCTGTAGCCATATGAATAGAGTCTGCTGTATGAATCTTATAGTGTGCTCTCAGGTACGCAGCTTCCTCTGCAATACCCCGATTGACCTCTATAGTTGTTAGGCCCTTGGTTTTAAATAACATATCATGATATCTTCGAATCCACTCGACCTCTCCACGTCGTATAGGATAGACAAGTACTTCTAATACAGTCATCATAGATGTGATGACCTGGATTTCACCGCGACGCATTGCGTTGAAAAAAGGTTCAACCACATCCAAGTAAGAAGGATTATCTTCGGTAAAATAGATCAACGGCGCTGTATCCAAACCCACAACGCTCCCGCGTAATGCATCTACCCATCCCATGAATCTCTCTCTCGATCTATGTACTCTTGTACACTAATACCTTTCCACGTTTCTTTATCCATACCCTTGAATTCTGTAACTCGATGATGAGCTTTAGGCTTCTCTTGGAGGCGAATGAAAGTCTCTAAATCTTTGAGCAGTTGAAGCTGTTCGTCGGGAGTAAGCTGCTGAACTTGAGTTACAACTACGTTCAGTACCTCATGATAAGAATAAGTCATAAAATTCCTAAAAGTCTCTCTTTCTTAGATTTCCACTACTCACGCCCCCACGAATTGCGTTCTTCTTCAAGATACTTTTGAACATCAACATCCTTCCATAATTCCTTTGCCATACCTTTAAACTCCATAATATCGTGAAGAGGTGTAGCCTCCTCACGCCGACGAATAACAGCTTCTAAGTCCTTTAACAGTTGACGTTGCTCATCAAGAGCAAGATGTTGAATTTGGTCTAATATTTGATGATAGCCATAAGTCGACATAGTTTTTCTCCTGGAAGTATCTCTTCCTTAGATTTTCACTACTCACGTTCCCATGATTTGCGTTCCTCTTCGATGTACTCCTCTACATCCATATTTTTCAGCGTTTCTTTATTGGCTCCTCTCAATTCCCTTACATTCTGAAGAGGTTTAGGCTTCTCTTGTAGCCGAATAAGCATCTCTAGGTCCTTCTGCAATTGAACCAGTTCATCGGGAGTTAGCCGCTGAAGATGATCTAATATGTAATGATAAGCTTGCGTTGACAAAGTTTCCTTCCTGAAAATTCTCTCTTGTACAGCTTTTATCACTTATGTTCCCATGATTTGCGTTCTTCCTCAATATACTTCTCTACGTCAACATCTTCCCAAATCTCCTTACCTAGTCCTTTTAGCTCTAGAATACTATGCTGCGGCTTAGCCGGAGTTTGGTTACGTATCACTGCTTCTACTAAATCTTTGAGCAGTTGAAGCTGTTCCTCAGCACTAAGCTGCTGAACTTGAGCCACAACTGTGTCTAGTACCTCACGATAGGAATAAGTTGCTATAGATCTCCTCCTTCTAGAAGTATCTCTCTTGTTTGGCTGCCTTTACACTTTACCACGCTCGACCGATGCTAGTTCGAGTAGTAGGTGGTATTTGCGCGGCCAAGCGTCTTCGATAATCTGGCGTTCCACCGATGCCTTGCGGAGTTGTATTTTAGCCTTCTCGGTCTCCTTTTCCAGCCTCTCGATCTCCTTGCTATTGTCCAGCACATCAGGAATATCTTGAGGCTCGGATTGTGTTTGCAGACTACTCTCATACTGTTTTACCAACAGTTCTTCACGGTCCCAAATTTGTTGTTGGAGCGTCTGCACTTCGGGGATATTGCTCACAATCGTGTCAATGAAATGTTTTGGTGTGCGGGAGGTTATTCCATGTTCAGGGTCTTTCATGACCTCGATTGTCTTCTTGTTGCGTAATACCTCAAACTCGCGTTGCAGTTTCCTGAGTGTGGTATCCTCAGCTTTTATAGAATGCAGGCTGGTGTGGTGCGGCAAGTTACGATTGCGGAGGTCCAGGATAGAATCGCCTTCGTTTCCTGCTTGCAACTCGTCAATCTGCTCTTGTAAAGATTCAACTCGGTCTTCGGCCAATGCCTCGTTTAGCAAGGCTTGTTGTAGCTTGGCAGGATAGTCTTCGATGTCTTGTTTCAATTGTTGAAGGTTAATAAGCATACTCTCCTCGCTCCTTACGTCCTCTTGCTTTGACATAGTTAGCTGTATTGATGTTTCTATTTATGCACCTTCGTTTCAAATGGTAGATTCCCCACTCATCATAGCAGAGTATACATCGCTTGTTACCTTTGTACTACGATCACCAGCATCTCCCTTCTTCATCGCCCTTGCATTCTGTTCCTGTGCCGTCCCCCTCTTGCTCAGATGCTATATACGCTCGAACTTTGCTAGGTGTACTGATAATGGCAATAACTCAGCAGTATAAGATATAAAATGTGTACCTTCTGCAACGCTCTAGCATTGAATGTAGAGTAGCTGACCGATGACGATGATGAGATCAGCAATACCACTGACTCACTAGGATAGGCCGAAGGCGGCGACATTTGCCGTGATGACCACGTTCAGGACAGCCAGCCGGATCAGGCGATAGTCGTCCACCTGCTGCCCCGTAAGATCTGCCATGATGGTCCTCCTTGCACAGAGAGTCGCATACTG
>JAFATZ010000215.1 GCA_019243675.1 Ktedonobacteraceae bacterium
ATCACCGTAGGCTTCAAGGGTTTTGCAGCCGCTCAGGCGGATATTGAGGCAGCAGCGTGTGATATGCAAGCAGCACAGCATCTTGAACCCCACATTTCGCCCCACCGCAAAGCGACCATCGCTCTCTCAGCAGGTGGGGCTGAAGCGTATCTGGCGCGAGATCGCCAGGAACAACTCAGAGCGCTCAAGGTGATCGACCTGGCCACAGGGCAGATCGACAAGCCTGCTGATGAAGGTGGAATTACCTTGAAGCTGGACCAGGAACGCTATCATCTCAACAGGGCCGTAGCTTTCCTAGCCTCACCATTTCAGATGGCACGTTCTCCTGCAAGCGCACGTGGAGAATTGGAGGCAGCGACCAGAGCTACAGAGCCAACGCATAAAGTGCGTCAGGCATGGAATGCAACCTTGCTGGCAAAATCCTACCTGATTGAGGGCCTCTATCCTCTCGCAACAGCCCATGCAGAAGACGCGCTTGACTTGGTCAAGGATATCGGCTCGTCTACTCAGCTAGCTTATGTTGAAGCGCTCTATAGGGGCTTGCGAACAAGCCCCTACGGGAAAAAACCAGAGGTTGCAGAGTTAGGGATCAAACTGTTGCGTGTGCAACAGCCAGAACTGTTCGCCTAGACAAAGCGTAATGCCTTTTTCCTCGTTGAGCGTCTGCTCTTCCATACGCTTCTCAATCGCTACGTGGAACCAACAAAGCACTCACACGTAAACGTAGTTTGTCCAGTGCTTGCAACGTCTCATCTCGCTCCTGCGACGGCTCGACGAGCGAGGGCACCAAACGACAAAAGGTCTGCACCGCCGTATTAATTGCCCTGACTTCCACGTCAGTCAGCCAAAGGTGTGCTCCGTCTTCATTGGCTCGTAGCACCTTGTCTAGCCGGAAACGCACAGTTTGTAGGATAGTGATCAATTTGCTGCGCTCCCGCGAGGGCTGGACGGCATTACGCAAAAATGTGAGGTAACCACCGATAGCAGTATAGAGCGCCTTGAACTCGTTTGGGTGCAATGGAACAGTATTTTGTTGGCTCATAGCAGCCCCTGCTCTTCCAACTGGTAGAGTGCCCTAGTGATGCGTGGCACCACGTCCGGTTGTCTGAAGATGTGCCTACCCCGCTCGATCCATAAATAGACAAATAGGAAACGCACTCCCGACGCTTCCGAGACGGCTTTCAACTGGCGGAAGCGTGCTCGGTTCTCCTGCATCATGGCTGGCGTGGGAGGAGCAAGACGGATGATGGGAAGTGGTTGTGTATCCTGCTCGTCTATGTCCTGAACTACTGAATATTGTTTCCAAGGGTCAAAGGAGAGCGCTTGCCGCTGCATACTCACATCCTTTCTAATGTTTGTGCTACCAGCTTCGTGGCCTCGCGCTCCCCTACTAGTTGTTGTAATTCCTGATGGATGTTGCACATATTTTCCATGCGAGCGGTGATAAACGCGTGCTGTGCTATTCCACATGCTAAACCCGACATACCTCGTTTTGCCGCCTCGTACTCCAGAGTGATTTGCTGCATGAGCCGCGCTACTTCACTTCTACATTCTGGATTACTCACTAAATAGTTTCCTTTCACCTTGATTGACAAGTACACTTGTGCTATGACACACTACTCGTGGGCGCTAAAGTCCCTCACAAGTGACTATAGCAGAGATGAGATGCAGCGTTTATACTTTTCCAGTGGGGTGTTTCGTGTACCGATATACTCTTCCTCCTTTCGATCTCAAAGGTGATTTGCTGTATGAGCCGCGCTAGCTCACAGTTGTTAGTGTTCATACTCTACCTTTCATTCTCTCTCTAGTAGGCTTTATGATACAATTCACAAGGAGATATTCCATTAAGCCCAACTTAAGAGTACAGTCTTTTTTGCACTTGTTGAACGTTCTACTTTGAGCGTATGAAATGATCTGTATCTGCCGTTTATGCGCATCTATGTGGGCGATTGTTATCCGTCATTTACGCGTAGCTGTAAGTGCGTCCGATTGGTGAAGGAGCATATAGTGTGGTAGAAGTCATAAATTATAAATATCATCATGGGATAACTATTAAAGAATACCGCGAGCTACGGAGAATGACACAAGCTCAGCTCGCCGAAGTCTGGCCGAAGTCTGGCGGTAATGAGCAAGGGGTAAACACCCGATATGTCCAAGACATTGAATATGGCCACAAACATATCGAGGATCCCCATGTCCTGCGCAAACTTGCTGCAATCCTGGATATTCCTTTATGGAAATTCGGTCTCTCTGAGTACGATCCGTTTCATCCCACTGTTCTACCTGGACAAGGAAGGTTCATGTATGATGAAACGCTTGATGCTGTTGAGACCCTCATCCGGCAAATGTGGAGCTTGAGGTGTGCTGCTCGCATCGTTGATGCGGAGAAGGGTGTCAAACGTCTCAATGAACTCTTCGCCCATTTTCATAAAAATCTTCCTCCTCCATTACGCCTTGAACGTCGTTTTCAATTACTCTATGTGCAAGTGCAACGGCTCAATGCAGTGACTGCACTTGAGGGAAAGCGCTACGACGATGCAATAGATATCTATACCAAGATATGCGAATCGGCCAAGCATATGGACAATGCATCTGTTACTGCTATCGCCTTAAAGAGTTTGGGCAAGGAACTCGAACGGAAAGGGGAGAAGCAGGAGGCGGTATCCCTCCTGGAAGATGCACGCGACATTTCATTGGGAGCCAGTAAGCTCGTCATCGCCTTCGTCCACTCTTATCTTGCACGTGTCTATGCCAGTGCGGGCAATACACTTCGTTTTGAACGCGCTGTGAACACGGGACTGACTATAGCAAGTTCTCTCAATGGGAACGATGAAGGGAAGACTGATTTTGTCTACTCTTGGAGTCCTATCAGTGCGCTGCTAGCAGAACGAAGTTGGGGTTATCTGGCAGTTGGAGAACCCAATAAGACACTTGCCATGCAAGAAGAGATTGAGCACCAGATTGAACGTGGTCAGGATGCTCGGCTCTATGCTTGGATACCTCTAGATTGGGCGAAAGCGTATCAGATGCTTGGTGAGATTGAACAGTGCGTCGAAGAGGCACGCGAGTTTTACCATCGTGTATCAATTATGAAATCTCCCCATGCTATCAGCCAAGTCGATAAGCTCTTAGCTTCACTTGAGGAAGATGGTTATGGTGATGTGCAGGCCGTAAAAGATTTTCGCAGCGAACTGCAAGAGAAGAAGCACGCAAAGTAGAGCACAGATTTTCAGCAAGAACAGGTATGGAGCAACCAGCAAGCACCTTGTTCGCTTCCCACCTGCTCTGCTCCTAGTTGATTGACAAGCTCCCTTATGGCGTGACATACTGCTATAAGGAAGTGCTCTAGCACTCCCCTGAACAGTATAGTATACAGAAGCAGCCGCATTTTATATTTTTCCAGATGTTGCTTCATACATTGGTATAATTTTCTTCCTCTTGAGAGGTGTACACTTGCTCCACCCTACACATGTGTTTGTGTAGACAGACAGGAGGAACAGGCCATGTCTCGCAGGAAGAAAGAACTGCCGTCTCTTAGCAGTGAGGAACTGTTAGCCCTCGTAGGGCAACACAAGCAAGGACAGCCCAATTATGGGGCGCTACTCAGATATTTTCGTCAGCGAATGGGGTGGCAGGTGCGGGATTTGGCCTCCTACTATAGTGTGGCTCTGCGGGCAGAGGGGCTTGAAGAGGAAGAGATGGAGCTGCTAGGCGTGCAAAGGATGTATGCGATGGAAAACCAGAATAAGGTTCCCAGAGACAAGAAACGACGCTGGATACTAGCGACACTGCTGGATATCCCACCAGTGCTCTTCGGCCTAGAATCTGCTTTGCCGCAAGGTAGGCTGTTCCTATGGAAGCCTATCGACGTGGCAGAGTACCGCGCCGCCCTCGTGCAGTATTGTGCAGCATTTCGTGTGGGTGACATACAACAGTTCCTTGCAGATATCAGGCGTCGTATCAGTACGTTGCATCGCGAAGCGCCTTTTGCCAACCCGCTAGACAAGCGAGAGATGTTCACCCTGCTGTGCGCCTACTACATCTTGGCAGGAGATATTGCTAAAGACCAGATGCGCCTCGGGGAGGCCATTGTGCTACATAGCAGAGCGATTACCGTCGCAGAGGAAAATATCCTTTATGACTTGTGGGCCTATGCCCTGCGTCAACGAGGAAATGGGTATGTGGACAGAGCACAGATCACTGCAGGTCTGAAGGGCTTTGCAGCCGCTCAGACTGATTTTGAAGCAGCAGCGTGTGATATGCAGGCTGCACAGCATCTCGAAGTCACCATCTCGCCGCACCGCCAAGCGACCATCGCGCTCTCAGCAGGTGCAACTCTGGCTTGGACGGCGCGAGACCGCCAAGAACTACTCAAAGCGCTCAAAGTCATCGACCAAGCTACAGGGCAGATCGGCGCTCCTGCTGATGAGCAAAGTATTATTACATTGAAGCTCGACCAAGAACGCTATCATCTCAACAGAGCCGTGGCGTATCTGGCCTCGCCCTTCCAGATAGCATGTTCTCCTGCAGGCGCACGTCAGGCATTGGAGGAGGCCACTAGAGCCACAACGCCGACGCAGAAACGACGCCAAACAGACAATGCACTCCTGCTGGCAAAGTCCTACCTCGTCGAGGGTCTCTATCCTATGGCAACGACGTATGCAGAAGATGCACTTGATCTAGTGAAGGACATTAGCTCCCACTGGAAGCTGGCTTACGTTGAGGGCCTCTATAGAGGCTTGAGGGCAAGCACCTATGGGAAGAGTTCAGAGGTCGCACGCTTGGGCGTCAAACTGTTGCGCGTGCAACGGCCAGAGTTGTTCGCCTAGACAGAGGGATTTACTTCTTGCTGGGCTTATACTGGTATCCCTTCAATGATGCTCACCGGACTTCCTGTATCGATGATTCTCTCTAGCTTGAAACCAGAAGCTTCATAAAGTTCTGCAAATTGGGACGCGGTACGCTCTTTCCCAGATGGGATGACAAGCATCAAAAGATCAAAGTACTTGTTGAACGAATTGAAAGGGTTGTTCATCGTCTGTGGGAAGATGACCGCATCTACAATCAGCATTTTACTGGTCGGTTTCATAGCTTGGCGACAAACCTTGAGAATCTTGATGGCGTGCTCATCATCCCAATTGTGGATACAGTACTTTATAAGATAGACATCAGCACCTGTTGGAACTGCCTCGAAAAAGTTTCCTGCCACGAGTTCACAGCGTTCTTTTAGACTCTCTTCAATATGTTGCCTAGCACCTTCAATAACAGGAGGGCGGTCAAAGAGAATACCTTTCAGCGTGGGATATAACTGAAGGATAGTCATGAGAAGGCTACCATGTCCTCCTCCAATGTCGGCGAGAGTGGAGAAAGAGGAGAAATCGTAGGAGGTGGCAATTGGTCCGTTAGATAACTGTGAAAGACTCGTCATTCCTCGATCAAAGGTCTTTCCCTCTTCAGGATGCTCAGCGAGGTACTTAAAGATACTCGTTCCATGACAGTGGTCGAAGGCTTTTTTACCTGTTTGTACGCTATAGTCAAGTTCTTCCCAGGGCCTCCACAACCATGTATCACCAAATAGGAGTGACCAGTAATACATAGAGTTTGGTACATCAGTACGAAGGGTTGTAGAGAGAGGGGTATGCGCAAATGTTCCTTCTTCAACTTCTGAGAAAATATCGACGCTAGCAAGAGCACGCAAGAGCCGATAGAGCAAAAGCTCGTGTGCCTTGGTTGCCTGTGCAAGCTCTTTTATGCTTTTGGGGCCATCACGAAGCAGATCGGCAATACCAAGTTTTGCAGCGGTGTAAATAGAGCGGGCAATTGATATACCTTGTAACATCTCCAAAATAGTGAACGCTTGTTTATCCACGAATATCTCCTTTTGATCAGGGCCTATGAGGCGTAGGTGACGATAGAAGAGATGATGCGGATAGCACCCTCTTCACTAGATAGACGCTCCTTGTAGCGACTTTTGGGGGATCACTCACCATCTGTTGCTGAGCCTGGAACCACCTTTTCGGAGAATGCTCGGTGAGAATAGCCATTCTCGACCAGTCCTTTCCTCGATTGACAACTCCACGTCCGTAATGCCAAACTCATACTAATGGAACACGAACACATCTCTGATGTACTCAGCAGGACACGTGGATGTCCTACGACAGAAAGGCAGGCTAGAATCGATGTCTAACTTTATTGGTGTCCGTCACGTTGGTCTGGCAGCCAAGGATCCTGGTGCGTTGGCGGCGTTCTATCGTGACGTGATGGGGATGACAGTCGTAGGTGAGAGCCCGGCCAACAGCCCCTTTGGAGCAACCCTTTTCCTCAGTAGCCACCCTGAAGAGGAGAACCACGATATCGTCTTCTTCGGCAATCCGGCGTTTGCGCACACGGCCTTCAAGATGGCATCGCTGGGGGAGTTGCTGACGTTCTACCGCCAGATCAAGCAGCGGGGCCTACCCATCAAGATGGCCCTCAACCACGGTAGCTCGTTGGCCTTCTACTTCGACGACCCAGAGGGG
>JAFATZ010000062.1 GCA_019243675.1 Ktedonobacteraceae bacterium
CAGGCCGATGAAATCACAATGGCAATCCAGAGCATCGGCGCAGCCATACAGAATATGCTGCTTATGGCCTACGACTTGGGCTTAGATACTTGCTGGATGTGCGCGCCGCTCTTCTGCCCAGAGGTGGTCTGCGAGGTACTCGACCTGGACAAGCGACTTATGCCCCAGGCACTCATTACCGTAGGCTATGCCGCCGCCGACCCACAGCGGCGTGAGCGTCTTCCTTTGAGTAATTTAGTCGTTCGCTTTGACTGAGGATAGTCTTATGATTGTTGTTCTTGCTGGCGGCGTCGGAGCGGCACGTTTTCTACAAGGGGTAGTACAAGTTGTTCCCCAGCAACAGCTTACCGTTATCGTGAACACTGGCGATGACCGCGACTTTTACGGCCTGCACGTCTCGCCCGATCTCGATATTGTTATGTACACGCTGGCAGGTCTTGTTGACGAGGCACACGGCTGGGGCATCCGTGACGATACGTATCATACGATGGAGCAGTTAACGTGCTATGGCAATGAAGACTGGTTCCTGCTGGGCGACCGCGACTTGGCCACGCATATTCACCGTAGCAATCTCTTGCGCCAGGGCAAGACGCTCAGCGAAGTCACCGACCTATTGCGCACACAGCTCGGATTGCAGTTGCACATCTTGCCCATGAGCGACCAGCCTATCGCTACGCATATCCAAACCCTTGCCGGGCTACTCCACTTCCAGGAATATATGGTCAAACGTCACTGCACCGACGAGGTACAAGATGTCGTGTTCGTCGGAGCAAGCACTGCGCAACCCGCCCCGCGAGTACTTGATGCGCTTAAAGAGGCCGAGGCGATTCTGATCGCGCCCAGCAACCCTATCGTCAGCATCGGCAGTATTCTAGCGGTTCCTGGTATCCACGATGTCCTACACGAAGCAAGTGGTATGATTGTCGCAGTGAGTCCTATTGTAGGCGGCGCACCCATTAAGGGTCCAGCAGACAAACTCATGCGCGGCCTGGGTATTGATGTCTCAGCCGTAGGCGTAGCACGCTGCTACCGCGATTTCCTTGACGTAATGGTCATCGATGAACAAGATGCCCATCTTGCCGCAGACATAGAGGACCTTGGTATCCCTACCGTAGTCACAAACACCATTATGCATGATATGACCGCTAAAGCTCATCTCGCACGCAGTGTGCTTGAAGCCGCAGGAGTAACCGTGTGACCCTTCGCGGAACAAGGGGACCGCAGGGGTCGCCCCATAACAGATATAGTAGGAGCGGCACTTGTAGTCACTCTGCTGTTACTTGCCCTCGCCCTGACGATGGCACCACAACGCTCACCTGCCTTGACGCTGGCACGTTGACCTGTATGACCTATAGAGCACTTATTCCCATAAAAACACTGCACGAAGCCAAGAGCCGCCTTGCAGCATACCTGACCCAGAGTCAGCGCGCACAGTTAGTGCTAGATATGCTACACCACGTCATAGACGTGTTACAAGAAAGTAACGCTCTAGAAAAGGTAGCGGTAGTCAGTCCAGACCCGTATGTATTGGCCTGCGCGCAAGCATGGGGGGCACAGGCGCTTCTTGAAGAGCAGCATGGACACAATCCCGCACTTTCCGCAGCAGCACAGCACGAAATAGCAACGGGAGCGACTGCACTTCTCACCATCTCAGCCGATTTACCACTGCTACGTGCAAGCGATGTAGAGAACATGATTGAGCAGTCGCGTCGTTACACTATTGTACTTGCTCCTTCGCAAGATGGAACAGGGACTAATGCACTATTGGCACGTCCACCTTTAGCAGTTCCTTACGTCTTTGGGCCACATAGCTTGCAACGATACATTAATGAGGCCAAACAACGTAATATCGCTCACGTACTCTATAGCAGCATTGGCACGGCTCTGGATATAGATACAGTACACGACCTGGAACTTTCTCGACAGAAACGCCAGAACAGATAGAAGTGTTGTGGGCTGAAGAGCACCGCAACACTTCTATTTATACTCTCACCAGCCCCCAGCGTTCGCGTACACGCCGTTCAATAGAGGCAAAAATCAAGCCATCAATGGCTACCCCGATGATGATAATCAACACCATCACCGCCATGACCTGCGAGGCGTCGTTGAGATCACGTCCGTTTTGCAGCAGATTGCCCAGGCTGAGCGTGAAAAACAGCAGTTCCCCGGCCATCAGCGAACGCCAAGCGAATGTCCAACCTTGCTTAAGGCCATTCAAGATTGCTGGAAGCGCGGCAGGCAACACGACCTGTGTAGAAAGGGCAAGTCCGCTAGCCCCCAAGGTGCGCCCAGCCTTCAGGTAGATAGGAGGAGTATTCTTGATACCTGCATCCACCCCAAGCGTAATCGAGAAGAGAGCACCCATTACCACTACAAAGATGATCGCTTGCTCGCTCAGACCTAACCACAGAATGGCAAGCGGAAGCCAGCACACACTAGGCAGAGCCTGCAGACCCAGGATGAGAGAGCCAACCGTCTCTTCAAAGAAGCGATAGCGTGCGATCAACAAGCCCAGTACCAGACCAACTAGCAGTGAGATGGCGTATCCAAGCGCAAGCCGTTGCAGGCTCACCAGTGCAGCCTGCAGAAACTGACCACTTTGCAAGCCGACGACTAGCGTATGTGCGACCGCGAGTGGTCCTGGAAACAGGTAGTCAGGCCAGATACCAGCTTTGGCGACCAGTTGCCACAGAGCC
>JAFATZ010000170.1 GCA_019243675.1 Ktedonobacteraceae bacterium
TGGCACGCCAGTTGCTTTGCTCAGAAAGGGCACGGTACGCGAGGCTCGCGGGTTGACCTCCAGCACGAATACACCGTCGTTGGTCACCACATACTGCGCATTCAGCAGCCCACGCACCCCCAAGGCGAGCGCAATATCTGTGCTATAGCGTGTGATGGTCTCGATTTCACGTTGCGTGAGCGTGATAGGAGGATAGACGGCAGAGCTATCACCGGAATGTATTCCTGCCCGTTCAATGTGCTCCATGATGCCAGGGATCAGCACCTCTTTCCCATCGCAGACCAAGTCCACCTCGACTTCTTTGCCTGCCAGATAGCTGTCGATCAGTAATGGTTTTGTCCCATAGAGCTTCAGCGCTTGCCTAACGTAGCGCTCTAAGCTTACACGATCATAGACGATCTCCATTGCTCTGCCGCCCAGAACATAGGATGGCCTGACTAGCAGCGGATAGCCTATCTCCTGGGCGGTGGCAGTAGCCCCTTCGAGCGTGTTCACGGTTCGACCTGTGGGACTGGGTAGACCTAGCCGTGCTAGCAGAGCTTGAAATTGGCGACGGTCCTCGGCTGCATCGATGCCTTCTATCGAGGTTCCGAGAATCTCAACCCAATGTTGAGTGAGTACGCCCGCGAGGTTGATAGCAGTCTGGCCGCCGAATTGCACCATGAGAGGAACGGTAGGGGATGCACGTGTACCTCCATCACTCGCCTCGTTCTCTAGAATATCACGCACACTCTCCTCGTCCAAAGGCTCAAAGTAGAGCCGATCAGACAAATCAAAGTCTGTGCTGACTGTCTCGGGATTGCTGTTGACCATAATGCTGTGCCATCCTGAGAGGTGCAGTGCCCTGGCTGCCTGGACGCTGCAATAGTCAAACTCGATGCCCTGCCCAATACGAATCGGGCCGGAGCCGAGCACCAATGCCGATGGGCCGCCCAGTGGCAGCGCCTCATTCTCCTCGGCATAGGTGCTGTAAAAGTACGCCGTCTGGGCAGCAAATTCGCCCGCGCAGGTATCGACCATCTTGAAGACGGGACGAATGCCGCAGCGTAGGCGTTCACTACGGATAGTCTCGGCTGTGCTGCCTGAGAGTATGGCGATTTGACGATCAGAGAAGCCGAGACGTTTGGCAGCACGTAAGAGCAAGGGGGAGAGTGGTTCGTTGTGCAAGCGCCGCTCCATCTCTACGAGGCGACGCAATTTTAGCAGAAAAAAGATATCTATACCCGTGGCATGATGCAGGTGGTCAAGCATCGCCGACGAACAATCGACCCTCAATGCCGCCATGAGCTGCCACAAGCGCTGATCGGTAGCGTGGAAAGCTTCATCGTACGCAACAGGCTCGCATAAGAGACCTCGCCCGTCCAGTTCAAGCGCACGCACAGCTTTCTGCAGCGCCGCCTCAAACGTACGCTCAATGGCCATGACCTCGCCCGTCGCCTTCATCTGCGTGCCAATGTGCCGATCTGCCTGCGGGAACTTGTCGAAGGGCCAGCGCGGAATTTTCACTACCACATAATCCAGAGCAGGTTCAAAGGCAGCGCACGTCCTGCCCGTCGCGGCGTTAGTGATCTCGTCGAGCCGTTTGCCCAGAGCAATTTTAGCGGCAACGCGTGCAATCGGGTAGCCAGTTGCTTTTGACGCCAGAGCAGATGAGCGGCTCACACGCGGGTTGACCTCAATGACGTAGTAGCGCGACGAGCGGGGATCGAGCGCGAATTGCACGTTGCAGCCCCCTTCGACACCTAGGGCACGGATAATCTTGAACGCGGCACTACGCAACAGGTGATACTCTTTGTCCGAAAGCGTCTGACTCGGTGCGACGACGATGCTATCTCCTGTATGCACCCCCATCGGATCAATATTTTCCATGTTGCAGACGGTCACGCAGGTATCATTGGCGTCACGCATGACCTCGTATTCAATCTCTTTCCAGCCGACGAGATACTGTTCAACAAGTACCTGCTGGATAGGACTGCTCGCCAGCCCACGAGCCACTACGGCCTCAAGCTCTGCCTCAGTCGTGGCAATGCCGCCACCAGTGCCACCGAGCGTAAACGAAGGGCGCACAATTAATGGAAACCCGATCTCGTCAGCAAAGGCACGGGCGTCGTCGACCTGGGTCACACTGGCGCTAGGCGGCACTGGCTCACCAATACGCAGCAGCAAACGCTTAAAGAGTTCGCGGTCTTC
>JAFATZ010000099.1 GCA_019243675.1 Ktedonobacteraceae bacterium
CATCGCCTCCGAAGTGGTCGGCCTGGGCCACGTCGTCCTGCACGTCGGTGGCAGCGTGGAAGTGTTCCTCACCCTGGCGCTCAACACGCCGACCTACAGCTACGCCTACCACGACGCGACGGTCGACGGCCTGACACGGCTGACCGAACTGATGGGTCTAGCTGACGACGGGGGGCGGCCTATCTGAGTGAACAGTTAGCGGTACTTTGTTGACAAGCCCACGGGATGCGCAACGAGTTTTCCATATCTCAGGAGTCGAACTGGCATGAGAGCGTCCTTCATGGTTCTCAGTTTGCCTCAAGCAGGAGAGCCGCTCTTCACTCCACAGCCTATGATGCTGTTGATGGCGCTTCCTCCTTAGCCTAAGAGCAGGGAAGGCAAGGTACATGAGCAGGGCTTTGGCGTGAGGAACTACTCCCACACAGCTCGATCTTGCCCAGTGTCAGAATCAAGCGAGAGTACTGAACGGGCTTGTGAAGCCTCTTCAGCCGAAGAGACAGCTCGTTGCACATCCTGCGGGGCCATTTGATCTTCACGCGAAAGTGATTGTGAAAAAACCTTGGGCTAACTTCGATTGTATCAGGACTTCGCACCCGATGGAAGCACAACTCCATCCCTGTGCGTACAACTCATGGACTTGAGTGAAGATTGCCAGACGCCGCTCTTGCCGAGCTATCCGTGCTTGTTCAGCCTGGGAAGGGAGTCTGGCAGGAATGAGGGCTTCTAGGCCCACGGGATAGCTTGGCTGATGCTCCTCTTCTCGCAGAAAAGCACGTTTCAGGTCGGCATGATGTCGCGCTAGCACCTTCTCCAATGCTTCACCGAGATTATGGATGAGATGCCAACGATCAGCGATCTGAATGGCTTGTGGGGCACCACGGCTTGCTCCATCTGCAAAGGTCGTGCCACGGTCTCGGCTAATGATCTCGACAGTAGGATGGCTCTCTAGCCAAGCGGCAAAGGATTCAGCGGTAGCATCCTCAAGGAGATCTATCGGAGCCTGCAGTTCCAGGTCAACTAGGATAGTACTATAGCGTTGACCTTTGCGCCACGCCCACTCGTCCACTCCCACTCCCCGCACGGTAGAGGAGGAGGGCAGTGCGGCTTGGCGAACGAAGCGTAACACGGTTGCGGCACTGCACTTCATGCCCAATCGCTGGCTCAGTCGCGCACCAGCTTCACCGCCTATCGCCTCGCCGATGACTCGCAACAGCTCTCGTGCAGAGCAGGTCCGCTGAGCACGAGGCGCGACCAACTGTGCAAACGCCTCTGCAAAAGTTTGCCGTTGGCAGAGAGAATTGGAGCAGCGGAATCTTCGTACCTGGAGCAAGAGACGAACGGGTCGCCCACTGGAAGGAAGTGCCTTGGGCGAACGAGTAGAGGTGCTGTGAATCTGAGACGAGACGTGTTGGCAGTCAGGGCAACAGGCATCGGGCACCGTGGCACAGGCTGTGATTACAATGGCTTCTTCGGTTTGGCTCACCTGTTCCACTGAGCAACCGGGAAGATCGGGTAAGAACGTGATGAGGGACATAGATTCTTTTCTTGGAAAGCGGGAGATGTCTGTAGGAAGCTTTCTCTTATTATACCACAGTTCCCTGCACGCAAGATGACGGAGACCCGAATCTGGTTGAACACGCTGGCGATGTAAGCGGAGTCACTGGAGAGACCACGCAGGGGATTGGCAGGGGCCGTCACCTGCACCCCTTCTTTCTGCAGCCGTTCAATCACGCCAGTCCAGCTTGAAGCATCAGCAAAAGCGCCATGCACGAGCACGACGGTGAGAGGCCCAGCAGTGCTGGGAGTTGTCTGAGACATGAGCATTCCTTTCTTAGATAAGTGTCGACCAACCCGTCAACGGGTACGTTGACAGATCGGCCAACGAGCACGAAGTTTATTCTGTGGTGTGGGACGACGGACATACATCGTGCTCGCCGTCCCCCCTCTCCAACTAGCGCAGTGATCTGAAACCCGCGCGGAGCTCTTCTGAAAGGAGTTGTGGCTGTTCCCAGGCCGCAAAGTGCCCGCCTTTGTCGAGCTTGTTGTAATGGATCAGTTTGGGATACGCCCGCTCTGTCCAACTCCGCGGGGCCTGATAGAGCTCGTCAGGAAAGGCGCTCACGGCCACCGGGATCGCGACACCTTTCGGGGCGAAAAAGGCTAGCTTGCTTTCCCAATACAGACGAGCCGAGGAGACCGCCGTGTTCGTCACCCAGTAGAGTGTGACGTTGTCGAGGACGTCGTCTCGGCTGAGGCCCTCCGGGTGCCCGTTGAAGACGCGGGCGATGAGCTCGTAACTGCGCGCATCATGGTCGATCATCCAGGCTGCCAGGCCGACGGGTGAATC
>JAFATZ010000264.1 GCA_019243675.1 Ktedonobacteraceae bacterium
GTAGCGCATACGGGATTCGAACCCGTGATCTCCGCCTTGAGAGGGCGATGTCCTAGGCCGCTAGACGAATGCGCCTTGACTGTTAGTCTCTTATCCTGGGCTGTATAATAACGCTTCGCCTTGCCCTTGTCAATAGTGATTGTAAGCTAGACAGGGCCTTCCCATTCTCGCAGAAAAGGGAATCAGCGGTGGCCCAGCCCCACCCAGAAAGTGAGAGCAGTGGCTTGGTGGGGCTGGGGTTTTTGACCACTACATCTCTTTTTCACAGGTGTCTACGTGTAGAGTATGTATGGCTGAGAGGTGGGGGGGGTGCTAAGCTTGTAATATCTCTTGTTAGTTATCTACCACATAGAGCCTATTCATTCAGAGGTGTGTGATGCAAGAAGTACAGCCTGTTCTCCAAAGGGGAACCATTGTACGTAGCCGCTATCGTGTAGAAGATGTGCTTGGTAGGGGGGGTTTCGGTGCTGTGTATCTTGTGAGAGATTTACGCGTCAAGAATAATCTGTTTGCTCTCAAAGAGGTGAGCAATTTCAGCAAAAAAGAACGAGACCGCTTCGCTTTTGAAGGTGAGGTGCTTAAGCGCCTTGATCACTATGCGCTACCCCGTGTCTACCGCGTGTTTGAAGATGATAAGAACCTGCGGTCCTACATGCTAATGGACTATGTTGAAGGTCCCAACCTGGAGACCTTACGCCGGAGGCAACCGGAGAAACGCTTCTCCCTGCCTCAAGTATTGACTCTCTTGGCACCAATTGTCGATGCTGTACAGTATTTACATAGCCAGAAGCCACCCATCATTCACCGGGACATCAAACCTGCTAACATCATTGTTCCCTCTAGTGGAGAGAATACCATTCTGGTTGACTTCGGTATCGCCAAAGAGTACGATCAGAACAAGACAACCACTGAAATACGCAGTTGGTCTCCAGGCTATGGTGCGCCCGAACAATACGCTCGTGGCACCAATCCCCGCACTGACGTGTATGGCCTAGCTGCAACCTGCTATGTTCTGCTTGCAGGAATTGTACCCACTGATGCACTGAATCGTATGACTCAGCTAGGAAGCATGGGGACTGATCCTCTTGAACCACTACATCACTTGGCCCCCCATGTTCCACTCTTTGTGACCGAAGCTATTGAGCGAGCCATGGCGATCAATAGCAGCGAGCGTTTTGCCACTGCACAACAGTTCTGGCAAGCCTTGAACGCTCACCCGATGCAGCCATCATTGCCTGAACCTATCATACCATTACTTGAAACTCCTCGGCCAGTAGCCCATCCCCCTACCGATGCCACTACTGCTTCTAGAGTTGCTGTGTCTAGAAGACCACAAGCATTAGTCAAGAGAAAACGGCGTATCCTTCCTGTCTTGCTTGTCCTAGCTGCACTCGTTGCCGGTATCATATTTGGAACAGGCATACTCTCTGTAAGGAGTCAAAATGGATCTGCCCCTGTGGCAACTCACCCACCTCAAGCTACGGCGACTCATATTCCAAAACCGACTACGCGTGCTACGCCAAAGCCCACGTCTCCATATCATGTCTTGGCTGCAGACTACGTTGGCACCATTCACAATACTCCTGCGCAAGTAGCTTCTACCATGTCACTCACGCACATCCAGCAAAATGGGATGAACTTCAAGGGCTATCTGACCCTGGGAGCTGACCTACAAGGCAATGGAAATTTTACAGGTACCGTCTCTCAAGACAAAAAAATTCAGTTCCTCGTCGAGCCATTCGCTACTCACCTGCCACTGTGGTTCCAAGGGCAAATCAATGCTGATGGGGGCCTGTCTGGCACTTATTGTAGCGCTCGCAACCACCAATGTGATCCTAATGGTGGAGGCTATGGTACATGGAGTGTGTCACCACCTTCTCCCAGTTCGCTTTCTCCCTCGTCCAATCCACAAGCGTCTTGAGACGTGTCTTCGTGTTGCCACTTATTAAATGCTATAATTGAGAGACAGATCGTAAAGTACTAATGCCACTGAAAATAAGCCCACTCAAAGCAAAGCTGGTGAAAGTCGGTTTCATGCAACGGTCAGCAAAAGGAAGTCATACCATGTGGGTACATCCCCTACTACCTGAAATGCCGATAGTTATTTCGGGCAAAGATGGAAACGATGCCCAGAAATATCAAATCAAGGATTGTTGAGAAGGTATTAAAGCTGCTAGGAGAGATATGATAGCTCCCGAACATTATTCCCTACTCATCCAATGG
>JAFATZ010000298.1 GCA_019243675.1 Ktedonobacteraceae bacterium
CGCTGGCTATATCAACATGACGCTCACGGTAGCTATAGCGCTTATGTTGCTTGCAAAAGATTGGGCAACACGCATACTAGCAGGGGCAACAACACTGCTGCTAGGCATTGCGGAATATCTCTCACAATCGCGAGGAGGGGAGATTGCCATTGCCATTGCGATTGTGTTTATTGTGACTCTTGGCATTCCTCGTTTACGTGTCCTGATGGGTGCAGCAGCAATTGCAACACTTGGGGTCGTGGCAGGTTACCTGGGAGGAATTGTCCCCGAACGTTTGCTCGCGCCCGTACTAAGAATACTCGGTCTCGTACAGATCTCTTTTACCTCTCCCAGCCAGCAGGATTACTCAACAGCCGAGCGTCTGGCACACTGGATCGCTGGCATCAATATATTCTTGGCTCACCCTATCATCGGTGCAGGCATCGGCAATTACCCCGATGTGTACCCACAGTACTACATTACTATTTTCGTGAACGCACTAGGACACGCGCACAATTACTATATTAATATTGCTGCTGAGACAGGTATCGTTGGATTGACAGCGTTTCTCCTTTTCCTCACAGCCGTTTTCGTGGCGGGGAGCCGCTCGTACCGAGCTGTCAGCAGAAAGTACTTGCAGTTGAAAGCATACAGACCCAAACCGAAAGCTGGTATGCCAGAGATAGAGACGCGCCGGACTCTACACTTGCTGAAAACCCTTACCAACGACCGTGCCCTGGCAATAGGCTTATTAGCTGCACTGCTCTCTGTTTGTGTCCACAACATGGTGGACGATTTGTATGTCCACAGCATGACCGATCTTTTCGCGTTACTCCTTATTGTCCTTATTCGTCTAGAGGGGGTAACATCAAACGTCGCGTAACGGAGGATGACTTGATTACTGATAATTTGCGTACTAGTAATGTAGCCGATGTAGATAATTATGCTGAATTAGCAGCAATAAAACAAGAAGAGCTTCTTCGGCAGAGGACAACTGAAACACTACAAGAAGAACCAGAGGTAACGCGAGCACAGCTTGCTCTGGGTAAACGATTTCTCAATTGGCGTACTATTGTGCCACTTATTATTGTTCTTGCTGCTCTTGTCTTTTTTGCACAAAAAACCAATATTAATCCACAAAAAACATGGGCTGCTATTCGCACAGCCAACATACTCTTTTTTCTGGCAGCTTTCGCCATCTATTATCTTTCTTTTGCTATACGAGCGTTGCGTTGGCGGCTTCTGCTAGAAAATGTTGGCTTCACACAAGCTAATGGCATTCGGCTCCCGAAATTTTGGAAGCTTGTAGAGATCATTTATATCTCCTTTTTCGCTAATTCAGTCGTGCCGGCTAAGTTGGGCGACCTCTATCGTGCCTACCTCTTGCGCCAAGAGATAGGCGTTTCTACGACGCGTAGTGTTGGAACAGTACTCGCCGAGCGCCTGCTAGACCTTATTGTTCTTTTGCTCATGTTCATTCCGGCTATCATCATCAGTTTGCACGAGCACCTTCCCCGACAACTACAATTGGGTCTAGAAGTGACACTAGCTCTGGTGATGACAGGGATTATCGTTCTTTTTATTTTGCGTGTGTGGCGTGAGTCTATTGCTAAACTGATCCCGTTGCGCTTGCGCGGCTACTACTACCATCTTCAAGAGGGAATACTTGGTTCCTTTCAGCGCCTCCCTTCTCTCAGTGCTTTAACGCTGGGAGTCTGGCTTTGTGAAGGGTTACGGTTCTATTTCATAGCTTTGTCCCTCAACTTGATCGTTGGAAACCCCATACACGTGCTGACTGCGGCAATTTTTATTGGCTTGGGTGAAGCTTTGTTAACAGCAATTCCTGCGACAGGTGGAGGTGTTGGCCTAGTTGAAGGTGGAATGGTAGCAATGATTGCACTCTTCTATCAGGGAGTGAACGCACCCAATCTCACAGTAGCGGCAATTTTACTTGACCGTACCATTAGTCTATTCAGCCTTATAGCGATTGGTTCCATTGTCTTCTTCCTGGCTTTCGGTAGGCAGGCCGCTAGAGGAAAAAGAGGGAAATAAAATTCTTGACACAAGGGTAAGGCTACACTATAATCTTTCCGCAGGTCCTCGTTAGTATGTAGGAAACAAAGACTTCCTATGCTACTCACAAACAGGCCACGAGAGGAGGGATAGAGAGTGTCAGAAGTTAAGATTAGCGAGAACGAGTCATTTGAAACTGCCCTAAAGCGCTTTAACCGCAAAATACAGCAGGATGGCATTCTTGCCGAGGCACGTCGTAGAGAGCACTACGAGAAGCCGAGCGTGAAACGCAAAAGAAAAGAAGCTGCACGCCGACGGAAAACTGCTCGTAGAGCCTAGGCAGTTGGAAATTGATGTATGCAGGGAAACAGCCAAATAGAGTTGTATGTAACTGTTGGTGATGATCAGCAAAATGCTGCTCTCGAAGAGATGCTGGCATCTATCCAGTTGGATGCAGTTGTAAGCTCTACATTGCATCAGGTGGGTGTCACTCAGCAGGTAATGCTTACCTTGCTTGTTACCGATGATGCTGCCATACAGGAGATGAATACACAGTATCGTCAGCAGGATAAACCTACGGATGTACTCTCTTTCCCTCTTCTCGATGCGCCACTTGTGGATGCCCCAACAGATCAATTGTGGCATCCACAAGAACAAAACACTCCCACATTCATTACTCCACCAGAGACGGTAATGAATCTAGGAGATGTTGTTATGTCATGGCCAGCTATTCTCCGGCAGGCGCAGGAGGCAGGACATAGCCCTGCCTACGAGTTACTCTACCTGCTTTCTCATGGAGTGCTGCATCTTGTCGGGTACGATGACCAAACGGAGCCAGGGTATCAGGCTATGATACGGATACAGCAGGCTGTGCTACAAGAGGTCGGGCAAGAGACATGATCCCCCCCGCGCGAGCACGTGAATGGGCACAATTTGTTGCTGGTTTCGGCTACGCTTATCACGGTCTCTGGTATGCGTTGCGCACTCAACGCAATGCACGCGTTCACCTTGCCATAGCACTACTTGCTATCGCTCTAGGTATGTTGTTGCACATTTCGCCCGTAGAATTTGCGATGGTCTTTGTAGCCATTACCAGCGTCTTCATTGCAGAGATGTTCAATACGGTAATAGAATTATGTGTTGATCTCGCCTCACCCACCTATCATCCCTTAGCTAAGATCGCCAAAGATGTGGCAGCCGGAGCTGTACTGCTGAATGCATTGCTGTCGATTAGTATTGGCTTGTTTGTTTTTGGGCCGCACCTGTGGGCATTACTTATGAAGTAAGTGCAAGGTCAATTGACCTTGCACTTACTTCACGCGCTCAACATACTTACCGCTACGCGTATCCAGGCGAATCTTATCACCTGGATTGACGAACAAGGGAACATTCACAATCGTTCCTGTCTCCAGTGTAGCTGGCTTAGTGACATTGGACGCTGTGTCGCCACGCACACCTGGCTCAGAGCTTTCCACCGTCAATTCGACGAAGTTTGGCAATTCGACAGCAATAATCGTCTCGTCATCTACGAGTGCCTCAACCGCCTCGCCCTCTTTCAGGAAGCGCATTGCATCTCCCAGCATTTCTTTGGGAATAGGCTGCTGGTCATAGGTCTCGGTATTCATGAAGATAGACTCGTCGCCATCGACATAGAGAAATTGCCAGCTTTGATGTTCGACACGCACCTCCTCGATTTCTTCACCAGCGCGGAAGCGCTGTTCGATGACGCGTCCGGTGCGCAGATTTTTCAAGTTTGTACGTACAAACGCACGCCAGTTTCCGGGGTTGACGTGATGAAACTCGGTGATAGTATACAGTTCGTTGTTATGACGTATGACCATACCGTTACGGAAGTCGGCTGTTGTTGCATGAGCCAACGCAGTATTCTCCTCTCAATGTAAGAAACGTGTAGTATCAACTTAGTGTTATTATATGTCACGCTTATTGAGCGACAAAGATGCTAGCAGGTTGCCCGAGTACCACAAGCACGAGCTTTTTAACGACGCGCCATCCGCAGTCGCGTAAGAGGCTATCCCAGAGCTGATCCTCACTAGTAAGTGTGACGAGCACACCAGCGGGGGCGATGATGCGCCTAAATTCGTGGGCGAGCGTACTATAGAGCTTCTCATTCTCTTCGTGTGTGCCTATCTGCTTGCCAAAAGGCAGGTTGGTAATAATACGCGTCACACTGGCTGCATCAAGTGGTAGCGAGCGTGCATCCCATACACGCCAGCTAGCAGAGACCTCAGCAGTACGTGCGTTGCGCCGTGCCATTGCTACCACCTCATCGCGAATATCACCGCCAATCAACCTATCGTACGAAGTGAGTAGGGCACGCTCAATGAGTACAGTGCCAACCCCACACAGAGGATCAAGCACGATATCGGCATCCGTCGGACGGGCAAGCCATGCCATCGCGGCTGCCACAGTGGGCCGTAGAGACGCTGACACATGCTCGTGTTTGTAGAGGCGGTGTCGCATAGTTGCATCACTAAGCCGCAACCCGAGCAGCGCCTCGCTCCCGTTCATCCATAGCCAAAACTCAAGATCTGCATCGTCATCTACAGCCTGCAGACTGCGTGGCAGAGCACGTTGTAATGCATCACTTACCGACTGCCCCGCGTCAATGCGACGAAAATCATGTGTGCCGGACATCTGGCTCACCACCCGCCACGTTCGTGGACGTAGAGATGTGCGAGCGTGCTGCCATACAGTCAACGCACATTTGATATCGGCATGAAGTGTAGCGCTATGCAGCACACGTAAAGCATCCCGTCCATGCCCAAGGCCATGTATATGTGCCAGGGCAAAAAAGACATCCTCAACGGTCCTTAACTCCAGCAGCTCAGCAGGCGTGGCCGCCGTGCGAAACAAGGTGATGCCCCGCGCAAACTTCACTAACTCAGCATCGGGTACACACGTGCGAATCTCACTGAAGGCCAGCGTCTCTAGTCCTGGCATTGTCATAGTATAGAATAGGTGCGTGTTCATGTTAGCAGTCTTGCCACAACCTCAGTATGCTCAACAAAGCGTGCTAAACGCTTCTTTTTTAAGTTCTCCCGCAGTACCCACGTAATATCTGCGTTGTTCCAACATGCGCATTCGCGCATAAGTGCAAAGCCTTGCTCCGGCTGGGCGGCAGTGACGACACTAAGCGTGTAACCCAGTGTTCGACGCAGCACGCGAAAATCCTCACTCTTGCGGTCCGCTTCGGGTGCATCGCGTAAGCGCTCCAGAACGATCTGTTGTACCTGCAAGGCAGCTTTGAGTATATCATGCCCATACAGTAGGGGGGGTTCGGCAAGAGCAGCGATAGCAGCACGCTGTTGCAGATAGCTTCCTCCCGAAGCTAGACGTATGAGGTGAGCAATCATTTCACCAGTGTCAGCCATGAGTAAGTGCTGGAATGCTATCGCTGCCGCTTCCCGTATACGCCAATGAGAGCTACAGGCATAATGATCCAGCAGATCAAAAACTTCCTGACGCCAACAAGGTTCAATAGCGGCACAATCACCGAAAGCAATAATACCGCAAAGCATGAGGAACTCATCCGGTGTATTAGCCACCACCATCTTGCGATCACCATTCGTAAAATAATTGAGCAGTGATCGTACCTTTACAGGATATTTAGAAATCGACGCAGCAAGGAGAGCACTTACATCGTTTGCAAGTTCCAGGTTTGCACGTGGTCCAGGGAGTCGACTATTATCACGTAAATAAAATTCTAAAGGCCGCTGATTGTCTGTAAGAGCTCTCTCTACCAGGGAAGATAGAGTATCATGCATCATTATATATCCTTGCGTCAACATTCATTGAGAAGAAATTTGCTTGCTCACACCTATAGCGACTGGCGGATGCTCAACATCATTCTACCACAACTTTCCTGAGTTGATAAACGGATGAAGTGGCGTTGCGGTCAAATCTGCTAGTACTATTCCGCCTTTCATGCTATGACATACTTTGTCAAACATATCTTGACAGAAACATCCATAGTATGATATACTTTTGTTAAGTAAACATTTTAAACATTTTAAATATATTCCTTGTTAGTTGATATCTCCCTATTTGTAGCCAGTAAGCAGGGGATGGCAGAACTTCTAGCCATCCCCTGCTTACTGGCTATGGCTAGATTGGACTTCTCCAAAACGTGCCAGCACTTTCTCAAAAGAATCAGCAATTAGAGATCTCCGGCACTGCAATAGCAGGTACGCCGAAGGGTTTTTTACGAATTTTCGCAGCACTGCACTATCGCAACTTCCGGCTCTTCTGGTTTGGTCAACTCATTTCGTTGATCGGCACATGGATGCAAACGACAGCACAAGCATGGCTTGTCCTAGAGTTGACACATAGCGCGTGGCTTCTTGGTCTGGTTGGCGCACTGCAATTTCTTCCGGTGATGCTTTTCTCACTTTTTGGGGGCGTGCTGGCCGACAGAATTCCCAAACGGACAGTACTGCTGTTTACGCAATCATCCGCAGCAATTCAGGCAGCTCTTCTCTGGATACTCGTTGCCACTGGAACGGTGCAGCTCTGGCATATTCTTGTTATGGCCGTTCTGCTTGGCATCACAAACTCACTTGATATGCCTACACGTCAAGCTTTCGTAGTCGAGATGGTGGGCAGAGCAGAGCTACCTAATGCTATTGCATTGAACTCGTCTCTCTTTAACACTGCCCGCATTGTTGGACCTGGGATCGCAGGATTGCTCATTGCGCAATTGGGAGTAGCTCCGCTCTTCCTGCTCAACGCCATCAGCTTTCTGCCAGTGATTTTGGGTATTGCTTTGATTGACAGTAGCAAACTCCTTGCACAAGTCAAACAGGCAACCATAGTCCCTCGTAAACCAACAACCATACAAAGCCTACGTGAGGGATTGGCTTACGTCATACATACGCCCGAAGTTCTGCTTATCATTGCAGTGCTCGGTACTGTATCCCTGTTCGGTATCAATTTCAACGTTGTGTTGCCTTTGTTCGCAACGGATGTATTGCACGCGGGGGCCACAGGTTTTGGTTTCCTCTCCTCGGCAATCGGATTGGGAGCGCTTCTTGCCGCGCTAGGGTTGGCTTGGAGCAAAAGGCGAGCGAGTATGACACAGATATTGCTAGTGGCTCTTATCTTCTGTGTGCTTGAGGCGCTCTTTGCGCTTTCGCGCTGGTATATGCTTTCGCTGCTACTGATTGCAATGGTAGGTTTTGCACAGGTCGTTTTTACGACAACAGCGAACACAACCTTGCAAATCGTGACACCCGATTATCTCCGTGGTAGAATCATGAGCGTCTATATGTTGGTTTTTGTTGGTAGTAATCCTGTGGGTAACCTCTTTACTGGCGGACTAGCACACCTGTTTGGTGCTTCCATTTCGCTTTTAGTAGGCGCAGGCTTGAGTCTCACAGCCGCCATCGTAGGATGGGTGCTGCGTGCACGCACGGAGAAGAGTAGTGCAGTATACAGCAACAGGGAACTGGCGCATCTATCCGTTAACTGTGGGCGATCAGCAGCAACACATCGACCAGAGTGAGCGTCTACTCAGCACTATTCAGATGGGAGATGCAGCAATTCTCTACTGGTCTCAAGCGCAACCAGAAGGAGTGGTTCTCGGTTTTTCTCAGAATCATACTATCCTTCGTCAGGCACAGTTGCAGACAGGACCGTTGCCTATCTATCGACGGCGTGCAGGTGGAACAGCAGTACATGTCGGGCCTCATCTGCTCAGTCTTGATGTCGTTTTACCGATGGGGCATGCTCTTATTCTAGCCGATATAGTAGAATCATATCGCTGGTTTGGCGAGGCATGGGTGGCAGCGTTACAGCGTCTAGGGATACAGGCGAGAGTCGTGCCTCCTGCTGAGGCACACGCGCAGCAAGCCTTGCTCAAAAAGGCTGAAACGCGAGAGTACGAAGCAGTGCTGCGGCGTGCTTGCTATGGCTCACTCTCACCTTATGAGGTTGTGGTGGGCCAGCGCAAGGTGATAGGGCTGGATATGATTCGCCGCCGTGTGGGAAGCCTTCTGCAAGCTGGCGTACTGCTTCAATGGCAACCTGAAACGCTCGTACGCTTGCTCGGACATACACAGCAAGAGCAGGCGCAAATGTGCGAGGGATTATCTGAGCGTGCAACAGGGTTAAATATAATAGCAGGACGTACAATCGCAGCCGAAGAAGTTGTGGCGGCATTTACAGATATTATTACTACTAATTTTAATTGAAAGGATTTTGTACATATGGCAGATCAGAACGCACCAGGAGCCATACCGGTTGTAACCACTCCTGAGTACGAAGCTATGGTCATAGCTGCTCACCCAGACGACGCAGAATTTGGGGCTGGAGCGACAAGTGCGCTCTGGGCAAAGCAGGGTAAGAAGATTGTGTGGGTGGTGATGACTGATGGAACCGAGGGCAGCGACATTCCCAGTCTAGTCGATAAAGAGTTCATGCTTACACGCGAGCAAGAGCAACGCATGTCTTGCGAACTACTGGGCGGGCAAAAGGTGGAATTCTTGCGCTTTCCCGATGGTCACCTTACCAATAGCGAGGCGGCTCGTAAAGCTATAGTACGTCTCGTTCGGCAGTATCGACCGCGTGTAGTCATCACCCATGATCCCTCGCAACTCTTCCTTGCACCCGATCCCGACGAGAAACCAAACGACACTGGCTACTATAACCATGCAGACCATCGTGCCACTGGCACCATCGTGCTAGATGCCCTCTACCCAGGCAGTGGCAATCCTCGTTCGTATCGCGAGTTGTTGCTAGAAGGCTTGCAGCCCTACAGAGTACACGAACTTTACCTCTTCTTCTCCGATAAAATTAACACCTACATCGATGTAAGTGAAACCATTGATCTCAAGGAGAAGGCCTTGCAATGCCACGTGACCCAATTTGGGCCGCAATCAGAGTTAGCGGAGAGACTGCGTGAGTGGGCCGCAGGTACGGCAAAAGAGGCAAAAGAGAAGAAAGGACTTGATATGCAGTACGCCGAGGCATTCCATCGTATTAAGTTATTCGTTCCCCCACAAGAAGAATCCAAGATAGACCTGTCAGAAGCGCAACAGTAATACCAGTCGTGCAAGAAAAAAGTTTC
>JAFATZ010000113.1 GCA_019243675.1 Ktedonobacteraceae bacterium
ACGATAAAGGATTCAAGAGAGGAATAACATGCCCGAACGTGATTGGAGTGAGTTTCGCGCCCTTTTAAAGTCGTTGTGGCAGGATACCACAACAAGAAAACTCATTGAGCAGCGGGCAGATATCTCTGCCCGCACTCTGGCGCGCTGGGCAAGCGGCGAAACGGAGAAGCCAGACAAGAAGTACCTTTCCCGATTGGTTCACGCTCTTCCCCACCATCGAGATGCTTTGCTTACAGTGATTGTCAAAGCAATGCCGGATTTTGATGTCCCACTAGTTGATACGACTCAATCTCAGATCGACTATCTGCCGCATCACTTCATGCGGCTGCTCGAAATCAATGCCAATGCGCCGAAAAACCTGCATTTTTCGGCAGTCATCGATCAGATTTTCCTGCAATTGCAATCCTACATCGATCCTGAGCGCATCGGTGTGCAACTGATCCTCGCGCAATGTTCTTCTCCCTGTGCGCCCGATCGGCCTATACGCAGCATGCGCCAAATTAAGAAGATACAGACCCATCAGTCATTGCCAGCAAGCCCAACGGACCACATCTTTCTTGGGGCCGAGTCGCTCGCAGGCTATAGTGTGGGCATGTGTCAAACCTGTATTGTGCAAGACGTGCAGCGAGAGCGCCGACTCCCTGTTCTCAGAAAGCCGGATGTGAGCAGCCTAGCAGCCTACCCTATTCAACGAGGCGGCTATGTTGCTGGATGCTTTCTCAGTGCCAGTCCACAGCCAGACTTCTTCTCTCAGCGGCTGCAAGGAATTCTGCGGATCTATGCTTATCTGCTGAGCATAGCCTTTGAGAGTGACCAATTCTATGCCCCTGAGCAGATTCGTCTCTGTCCGATGCCTACAGAGTGCGTTCAGCATCCCTACATCGCGCAATTTCAAGACCGCGTGCTGGCTCTTTTGCGATGTGAGCCGTTCCCTACGCGATCAGAGGCCGAGACGCAGGTATGGCAACAGATTGAAGAAGCGCTCGTTGCAGCATCAAACGACATGTAGAAGAAGAGATTCCGAGCATCAAACGACTTGGACGAGCACGACCTGCTGCAAGGAAGCAAATCCTTCGGCTTGTACCGAAACGGTAATCGCCCACGGTCCTGCCATGTATAAGTGAAGTTGTGCTAGGTAGTTTCCTGGCGCAACTTCGCTGACGTGGCTAGGCACGACCTGCATGTCCATATTGGTCATGTTCGCCCTTGATAGCACGCGTGCCTGTTCGATGGGCACTCCTTGCAGGTCTGTAATATGTACCAGCACCGTGGTCAGGGCGTCTGCCTGCGGTGGTTGTTGGCCGAGACGGACCTGAATCGATGCTGGTACGTGCGGTTGAACCAGAGATGCTAAGGCGAGTACCCCAATGCATATAGTAGCAAACACGATCCAGAACAGTGGTCGTACGCGCATCTCTAACTCTGCCTTTCGGGGTGCTTGTCTCAGCTCAGCGTTAGATATCATGAACGGTTTGTCGGCGCTCGTTCTTTCTCACTTGCTCCCATCTCGCTGCCTTGCGCGGTAGTAGGGAGAGTGGCCGCATATCTGCGTGCAAGACCTGCTCCTGCTGCTAGTCCAACCAGTAAAGCAGCAACCCCGATAACAATAGGAACCCACAGCGGGATACCGCTTACTGGACCAGAGGTAGAAGCGCTTGTCTGTTTGGTGGGCGTAGATGCTGATGCAGCCGGGGCTGCAGAGTTGACGGTGAAGATAAACGCGCCCTCATCGGGATCGCCGTCATCTGCCGACACAGTAACCCAACGAACGATGTAGACGCCATTGCCCTTCTCCGGCTTGATGGTCACTGACATCTCTTTGGGATTATTGAGTGAAAAGGTAGCATCGCCCTGGCTGACCAAGGCCCCGCTGGGTCCATAGACGAAGAGGTTGCTGAACTTAGGTCCTGGTTTCATGTTTTCAATAGTCGTCACAGTTATCTTTGTGGGAGCCGTGGCAATGGTCGAACCAATACCCGGGTCGGCGCTGATCACTTTGGCATGGGCGGAGGCAGTTCCGGCAAGCAATAGGAACAGACAAAGGCTGAAGACGCCAGCTATACTCAGCCGTTTACTATGGCGTGATATGCTCATCACACAATTCTCTCTTTTCTCGCGAACTTTTTAATGACTCTTGTCGCTTTCTACCCTACTGCATTAGCCAAGATTTGCCTAGTAGGAGATATCCCTATTTTTTCACCCTAGGGTTATGAGAAAAACCTGCTACGAAATTTCTCCCACTAGACACGCCAGTGTGCTAGATTCTATACTGGAGATAAATAACGTGTTCATACTGAACACTAGCGTTATTAGGGTAAAGAAAACGAATGGATAAGAAACGATTCCTGAGTTGGCAAGCAGTTTTACTGCTGCTCTCATTGGTAGGCATAGGCATTGCCATCTATCTCACCTCTGTCCACTATCAAGCTGCTCCGCTGGTCTGTTCCGCGCAGGGTGTGATCGATTGTGCGCGTGTGCTCTCCAGTCCGTATTCCGTGATTCCAGGTACGTCTCTGCCTATTAGCTTGCCTGGTCTTGTGTGGTGCGTCGTGAGCGCGGGTGCAGCACTGGCAGGTCTCACAGTGTTGGCAGGACGGCGCTGGTTGTATATAGCTCAATGCGCTTGGTCACTGTCAGCAATGCTGGTTGTGCTCTACCTGGTCTATGTGGAGATTGTGCGTTTGCACACTATCTGTGCCTGGTGTAGCGCCTTGCATGGTATCATTCTTGCACAGTTTCTCATTACGCTGCTGTTGGTACAACAGGCAGTTAATGAGCAGGAACCTGACGTGGAACAGGAACAATCCGTGGTGACGGCCAGAAAGTAATACCGTCTGCTATAATAGAGTAACAGACGAGGCCAAAGAACGGCAGTAATTGAAGGATCAATGCTATGGCAAAAACAAAGCAGCAACATACATCAGCAGCGAAATCTCGTAAGCAGCAGAACGTTGGGCAGAAGAGCAACCAGAGTACTTCATCCAGAGCACGCAGTCGTAATATACGGCAACGTGCGCCGCGTCGGCGTCCCTGGGTACTGATAGGCGTCGTCGTGCTAATTCTTGCTCTGATCATTGGCGTTTTTGTCCTTCTGTCCAGGCAGCAGAGCAACGGCGTGGGCACACAAGGCCAGACAGATGCAGTAGTCCTCAGTATGGTCAGCACGGTGAAACCCGCAGTGCTTGCCCAAGTCGGAACAGGCGGCGTACAGATACAGAACATATTGCAGGCAACACCAGCCGGGACGCCCCTCTTGACCGGTCCAACGGGCAAGCCACAATTCTTCTACTATGGCGCAGAATTTTGCCCATACTGCGCAGCTCAGCGCTGGGCAGTAGTCGTCGCACTCAGCCGTTTTGGCACCTTTACCCAGCTCCCTGAAACCACATCGACGAGCAATGATGTCTTTCCGAATACGGCTACCTTTACGTTCTACCATAGCGCATATAGCAGTTCGTATGTGGATTTCGTTCCCTTGGAGGCTCAGGACCGTGATGGGCATCCATTGCAGACTCCAACCGCTGACCAGCAACAACTGATCAACCAATATAACTTCACTGGCTATCCTTCCATTGATATAGCGAACCGCTATCTGATCCTGGGGCCACTGTTTAGCCCTGATGTTCTGACGGGTTTGTCACAAAGAGATATTGCTAGCCAACTTTCCGATCCAAGTTCAAGAGTTGCGCAAAATATTCTCGGCTCTGCCAATTATATGACCGCAGCAATT
>JAFATZ010000309.1 GCA_019243675.1 Ktedonobacteraceae bacterium
GTTCCAAAAAGGTACGTAAGCCCCGAGACTAATCCTTGCTCCCAGGTTGCCCAATTATGTCCACTCGGTCGCTCCTGATAGCTGTGAGGATAGCCTTTATCCGCCAGCATCGCGGCAAAGCGACGATTGGGCGCTAAGAGCCACTCGATCTGACCTGTTTCAACATACAAGCGGAGTGGCCTGCGAGCACCAGCAGCAAATTGTTGTGTCAGCCACTCAGGGTCATGATAGTAGTTGCTCCCTTGAGGGTCAGCAGTAAAGCAGCCTGACTGGCTAGCGACTTTGGTGAAGAGATGAGGGTTTCTCCATGCAAGCCATGCTGAGAACAATCCCCCTAACGAAGCGCCCCACAGCCCCCGTTCGGGTGTCACGCCATAGAGACGTTCAACAGCAGGCAGCATTTCCTTGAGCAAGAACGCTTCATAGCGTTCGTTGAACCAATACTCTGAAGTACGGTCGTGCGGCTCTAGTAGAATGAGACATATAGGTTGGATCACCTCTCGTTCGAGCAGTGCATCTACAACCTCATGCAATCGTAATTTGTGGTAGAACGCTTCTCCATCCTGCACGTACAGTGTTGCCACAGAGGGAGTAGGAGGCTCATAGACATAATACCTTCTCTGACGCTCAAAGACATGTGAATCGATACTATGCTCAGACATCTTCCCCCGGAAGGGGTGCGGTCGTGGAGGTGCTTCAAACGTGTTGTGTGGAAGAGTAACCGAGCGGTGATAGTCGTACCAGGGATTCTTGGGTCTCGTGGGGTTGGTTGAGTCGGCTATAGGCTGCTGATTGGCATCCAGAAAAGCATACTCGACATAAGCGCCTTGAGGAAATTCGATGGTCATGGGTCCTATTATCGGGAGGGCAGCTTCATCCCAATCGGTGAAATCCCCCATCAGATAGGCTGCACCACTTGGGGGCGTAAACGTAATATAGCGACCTTGAACCTCGATCATATCGAGCAACCTCCGTAAGAATATGTCTCACATGCTTTGTCTGTTTGCTATGGCCATGAGTCGGGTGATTTTTATCACACCGCTATCATTACAGTATATTACACGGGTGTCAACCCTATTGCGATAGTTCCACACCTATGCGATCTGCCCTCTCTAACAAGTGCTTCGCTTCCTCTAAAGCAGGTTTGTAGCAGTACAGGGGGCCATCACACGCTGCATCGCGAAGAGCGGCTTGGGCATAGCTCATAGCATTTTTCCAGTTGCCATCCTCCAACTCCAATTGCCCAAGTAGATTGTAGACATCAGCCCTCAACACACGAAATGTTGAGCGAGTGGTGATGGCTAACGCTTCCATAGCAGATGTTTTTGCCTCCTGGTTGTCACCTTTGGCATAATGCAACCGCGCACAAGCGAGCAAGAGATCGGCTTCATAATCCACCATATTTATTTGACGACAACGACGCAGTGCTTCACTCAAATGCCTCTCTGCTTCCTCAAGGAGTTCAGTAGTCCGCTCCTCTTCCTGAGAAACCAAACGAATACATACCCATCCAAGCAACCATTCAGCACGAATGATGTCTCGTTCATCTTGTCCTATGTCCGCCATCTCCCGCGCATATTGTGCAGCACCTAACGCCAATGGGATTTCTCCAGCAAGCAGCGCACAAAGAGCTCGATAGGCCCAGATAACGCCTTCTGACACTTGTTCTCCTATCCCTTTAAACAACGATAATGCTGCGTCTAAGTGCCGTGAAGATTCTTCAAAAGCTCCTTGATAGGCCCGTAGCAAGGCAAAATATTGATGGGCTTTCGCTTCATTGAATGTATCATGAATATCGTGGCAGAGGGCTATACACCCCTGCAGGCTCTGTTCTGATGCGAAAAATCTTCCAAGTACCTGCTGTTGAACGGCAAGATTCCATAATGCAGGAGCAAGGCTTGCCTTATTACCCTGTTCTTGGTCAGTGTAAATGGAGGCTCTCAGAATTTGTACAGCACGGTGAGGATAGCCGGAAGCACTATAGGTGAGACTCGTGGAGGGAAAAGCTCGGTAAACGGCTTGAACTGCGCGCTCTGACCACATATGCTGCATCTCTTTGTCCATCGTATCTTGGATAGCTACTTGCATGAGGCGATGAACAGTCAGCGTTCTTGTTTCAGAGTTGCGCTGAATGAGTGAAAAACGCAACAGTACCTCGATTGCTTGATTGACTCTGAGTTGATCTAAAGTGACAGCATCGAGCGATGAACGAGAGGCTTGTACTCCTTCTGTGATGATCTCTTCAGGGATAGTATCATGATCAAGAAAAGCACACAGGCGTACTATGTCGGCGG